>NZ_QPIP01000007.1 GCF_003344345.1 Wolbachia endosymbiont of Cylisticus convexus
GTTCAAAAAAGTGTGTCAAACCGAAAAAAAGTAATTTATATCAATTTAAAAATGGAGGTTTGACAATGAGTCAAAAAGTAGTAAACAGAACTAACGGATTGGTAGATTATAAAGAGTTGGAAACAAATATCCTGTCGTCTATACGAGAAGGAAGACCGTTGACAGGAAAGGAGGGAGCATTAACACCATTTATAAAAAAGCTGCTGGAGGCGAGTCTAGAAGGTGAAATAGAAAACCATTTATTAGCTGAAAGTGAAGAAAATAATCGCAGAAATGGGAGGAATGGAAAGACTTTACGTACAAGTGCAGGTTCATTTGAGCTGTTAACGCCAAGAGATAGAGAAGGAAGTTTTGAGCCGCAAATAGTCAAAAAAAGGCAAACAAGCTTACATCCAGAGCTTGAAACGAAGATTTTGAGCACATTTGCCAGTGGTATGAGCTATAGAGATATAGCGTCACACGTTGAGGAAATTTATGATCACAAAATATCGGTAGCAGAGATATCAAGTATTACCGACAAATTACTGCCTATAATCAATGAATGGCGTAGTCGTCCACTGCAATCAGTATACCCGATAGTATTTATGGATGGGATGTTCTTTAAGGTCAAGGAGGATGGACATTGCGTAAGTAAATGTATGTACAATATATTGGGCATAGACCAAAATGGCAGAAAAGAAGTCCTGGGCTTTTATTTGGCTGAAAGTGAAGGAGCTAACTTTTGGTTGGAAGTGCTAAATAACCTCAAAGAAAGAGGAGTAGAAGATATTCTGATTGCATGTGTAGATGGGCTAAAAAGCTTTCCTGCAGCCATCAACAGTGTATTTCCCAGTGCAGAAGTGCAGCTATGTATAGTACACCAAATAAGAAATTCTCTGAAATATGTATCCAGTAAAGATGTGAAAGTTTTCATGAATGATCTGAAAAAAATATATCGTGCTTCAAGTAAAGAAATTGCTGAGAATTATCTGCTTGAGCTGGAAGGAAAATGGGGAGAAAAGTATCCTTTAGTTATAAAATCCTGGCAGAACAATTGGGAAAACTTATCCAGTTATTTTAAGTATTCTGGGCCAGTTAGGAAGCTGATTTACACCACTAATCCAATTGAGGGGTTGCATAGACAAATCAGGAAATTTACTAAAACTAAGGGTTCATTTACTAGTACAAATGCCTTGTACAAACAGGTATATTGTGCTATAAAAAAGGTAGAGCAAAAGTGGATTATGGCTCTCCCTAATTGGGCTTTAACTATGTCTCAACTTGATATTTTCTTTCCAGATAGGTTGAAAATTGAGTTGAACTAAAAATGCGGCTTGACACACTTTTTTGAACATTCCCCAGTTGATGGCTTAAATGTTAACTTATAAGGTTTAACTTGTGTCTGCTTAAACTTTTCCCATATATCAGGATAAGCTGCACTTAAGTTCATTACTAGCATGCCATGATAATACTCCAGCTTTGAAAGTTTTGTTACCTCACCTTTTAATCTCTCTCCACCATCTAGCGCAGTGTAATCAATATGAATTACTACATCAGAAATATTACTAGTATCAAACCTATTGGTCGCTTTTGGCAAACTCAATTCCCAATTAGAAACAACCCCTGTTCCTTCAAATGGCAAATAGCGCTCATCATTAAAGTTGAGCTCAAACAATCCACTATCTTGGTCTCCTTTTGAAATTGCTATCTGTTGATTATGCTTCCAATTTACTCTTAAGACATCTTCTTGTGGTTGATTAGAGCCCTCTTCTCCTAATAAGTATTTTATTGCTTCAATATCAGGTTTAAGTACTATCTTATTACTTGTTTGCTGTAAGCTTGCATGAATATTTTCATAAGGGCCAACCACTGCAGGAATGGTAATTTTTATATTCTTAATCTGACGACAATAATGCCCAGGAAAGTCTAGATCAAACAGTCTTTCTGTCAAAGCAAACTTACAGCTACCCTTAGTTTTTAGGTCATGCAGTGCTATAGGATCTATTTGCCCTAAAGAAACTACTTTGTTAATTTCAAACGTTCTTTCGTTTTTATCATGATAATCCTTTGCCATTTGTTCAAGTGCAAACTTTAAAACACTACCAGCAAGCAATCCTTCCTTTAAACTATTCCAAGAGCTGTTAGTAATGAATGGTTTGTTATTGTTAAGTTCATATTGATAAGTTTTCTCTGCTTGTTTAGCAATCTCCAAGGCTATTTTATAAGCTTAGAAGTATATAATTGCTATCTGTCCTTTCATCCAATTATATAGCTCTTGATTAGTAAACTTACTCTTGAAGAACTCTTCTTTTTCTTTAATTTGCTCTATCGATTTCTTATGAGCTTTGAAATCCTGCTCAGCATTATCTTGGTAAATTTTATTTGTTTCTATTTGACAACTAATCTGCTCTGTATCATGAGAAGCCATGATTCTTTGCAACTCCCAATCTTCAGCACGTCTTTTGTAGCTCTCTGTTGTATAGGCTATCTGCGCTTTTTCATTTAAAATTGCTCCCACTGACTCAGCTATATTTGCTCCTACCTCGATAGCAGAACCTGGTTGAAAATTTCCTACAGCCAAACCATACACTGTAGGTATTAAGTGTGCAGCGGCAGCCACTCCCCTTATTACAGCAACTCCAGTTCTTATATCAATTGCTTCGCTGGATAATGCTATAGCTTTCTTTTCACCAGCCGATAAGCCAACATTAATCAAATTTCCATAGTGCAACTTACGATCTTTTGCACTGTTTAAACTAGCATCGAGCGCTTTAGCTTCTTCTCTTAAAGCTACAATGGCTTTTTCCTTAATGGTAGTCACCAAGTTTGCCATTATTTCTTCTTGTTTATTGTAAAGTATAGCAAGTGCTTCAGCATCTCTTTTTTCCAGTACACCTAATAACTCTGACCCAAACTGGATTACAGTTTCAACTATCGATCTTGCATAAGCAACCATATAACTAAATCGGTAATATGGTAGCTGATCAATAGATGGCACTGTTACAGAAGAACCACTACCACTTATGGTTTGTATCAATTGTCTTGGATCTATCGGTGCTTGAAACAAAGGCAATTCTAAACGTTTTCCTGTAATATCTAAACAATGCCTTATCTTGTAAAGACGGTCTTCTACCTTATCCCATAAACCAATAAATTCTTCATTTCCTGGTTTACAGAAATAACAACCATACTTTGCCATATCATATATTTCATTAGTAGATTGTATTTTAACCGATTGCGTGTTTGTAGATGGCAACTCTGCTTCCAACTTACGTAAAGCACCACTCCCTTGGTTACTTTTTAATTCTTCAAAGGTCTTAGCTTCAACTGTAAAATTTCCCTTCTTGATTGGTTTATGACCAAGCAAATCCCAAGCTCTAACATATAGCATAGTAGCCTGGTTCAATGCTTCCCATGACTTTTTAGCAAAAAGCATATCTCCCCAATCAATTAAGTTATCTACATAAGACTTAATTATGTATTTCTCAAACGCAGTTGTACGTTGCTTTGCAATTACATATGGGTCAAAAGGATCAATTTCTAATTCTTGAATGGTTTGGGTATTCCTTGAATCGTTTATAGTGCTTTCTTTATTACGCTGAGTAAGTGGTAAAAACTGCCAGGTTTGATTCTTATCATTAGTAGGATTTAGAATGTACTGATACCATTTCCGAGCTGTAGCAAAGTCTTGCTCTTGTCTTAAGTGCAAAGCAACCAATGTAGGCACATGAAAGAATATTTCCCATAGATAAATACCGTAAGCACCACTAAAATCAAAACAGTCAGACGGAAGATCAATGACTCTATCCTTTGGCTCAAATCTTTCAAACTTAAGTTGTTCATTAGAATCACATGTTTGTGACTCTAAAGTCAAAATTCTTTTAGGTCCTCCAACATAAGCTTTTTGACGTAACTTACGAACATTACCAGTAATATTCAACCTCGTAAATGTAAATTCAATGTCATTTAACTTTATTCTTGGAATTTCACTATAGTATTTAAACTTAAAGCAAGTGCTACCAATTTTATAAGTTGATTGACTACTAATTGAAGCTAAATCGTAGTTTTTAGGCAAAAGTAAAAATGGCTCACGAATGTTCTCACGTTCAAGATTGCCTTCCACAATAAACCATCCTGGTTTGTTTATTACTTGCTGAGTTAGTGATACTTTAAATTCCCCTAATAATTCTACAGAAGGTTTACCCGAAAGAAATTCAACATTGTCTTCTTTATTAGTTACATTACTCTTAAAAACATTCTTAGTGAACTTAAGGGTAAGCTTATCTTTCGCGTTCTTGTCTATATCGCAAGATAGATTACTGGTTTCATCATTTAAATTTGTGTTGTAAGAAGCATCAAGAAAAAATCCTGATTTGTTTTCATTAGTAACCAGATCTTCATCAAGAGTAAATAAGGAAGATGGACTTGCACTACCACTAGTGCCTGGTCTTATTTCACCTATTGCAGCCACAATACGTTTCTCCTGTCCACCTTCTTCCGCAAGGTAAAAAGCTGCCACTTTTTTCCAGTATAGTTTATTTATTTCTGCAGGATCCACTTTTACATTGCTTGCTAGTTCTTGTTGAGCTGACCAACTGCCACTTGGTTTCTGAAAGATGTAATTAATTGTTGCGTCAACTATTTTTTCCTCATTTCCCTCTTTTCCTTTTTCAATTTGCTGCACCCAGAATAAAAATAACCTATGAAATGCATAAATAGGGGTTACAGTTTCCACTGGAATTGAAGCCTCTATCTTTTCCCAGGCAGTCCAATAAAGAATTTGTTGATTTCTTTCATCAAAAATTGCTGTACGGTAATAATAATTATACGGCTGAGCAAGTGTACGACCAATTATATATAAAGTATTCTTTTCTCCTCCTGAAATTTTATCTTCTACTTTTTCAAAACAACTATCTACTATTTTTAAGCTTGTAACTTCTTCGAAGTCTTCAAAATAATCCATGTATGCATTACTTACTGCCTCTTCTGTGATATTTCCTTGCATTAAGGTGTTTTGTAATGTTTTGTATCCTGGAGTTGTAATTCTGCGTAAAGTAGGATTTAGGTAATTCTCAGGATATAATTTTATCTTATTACTTACTTCCCATTCACGATAACTAGATAACCATTTCCATTTTTCTTCATTTAATCCTGGTTTAACTTTTACTCCTTGCTCTAACTTCATTATAGAGCGATGAATATAGAGCTGAACACTGTTTAATGCTGCTTTTAAAGGCGAAATTACTGAGCAGTCGCTCATTTCAACATCTATTAATAAATGCGAATATAAATCACGCATATTTCTTAGCTTTAGTTTATATATCATATAACTCGCTAGAATATCACGTTTTCGCCCTGCTAAATATTTTTCAGCTTTATCTTTAGTTTCGCTTTTTGCTGATAATTCAAGATTTTCCGCAGTATCAGTATACTTTTTCCATTTATTATCGTCACTATCTACTTTCAAATTGTACAAATCCTTTAACGATAATAGAACTTTGCTATTAATTCCTGACTTAGTTACTAAATCCATAAAAGACTTAATTTTCATCAAAGAATCTATAGGGTTTGGTACTTTAGTAAAACATGGTTTAAGTGCTTCTACCTTTTTTATATCTTCCAAAGTATCTTTATTCCAGCCAGTTAGTTGTACTATTTTCTCTACAACTTTATTTTCGTTGTAATTTTTTCCATTTAGCCAATCTATGTATTGTGTAACACTATCACTAGAAAATGTATCTTTTAAAGTATTGTAATTTATGAGGGTTTTAATTTGACTTAATGACCATTCTGCCTGTATGCCATAAGCATTTCCATATTTTATGATATTACTTATATCCTCTGCTGAAAGTTTTAGCGTTGTAAATATAGTAATATTATGAAGAAGCTTTTCAGTCAAAGATTGTCCATATTTTGTTGTAAACTCATAAGCTGCGTCTAATATATCTCGTTGTATTTGGACATACTTACTTATTTTATTATACAAAATCTCTTTTTCCTCTCCTTGTCCTATTTCACTTGCTTGTTGTTTATAAAGTTCGGAAGGATTAACCAAATCATTGAGCTGCTGAATAGTAATTGAATGCTTTTTTAACCAATCGTTCAATTCAACCACACGCTCTATATCATCTGAACTTAGTTCATCAATATCCAATAACGATAAAAATTGTGTAAGTTCTGCAATTGATATACTAATTAACCTTGCCAATAAGACTTGTTTATATACTCCAAAGAGCAATAATTTTCCAGTTTGGCTCGATATCTTATTATTATATTCAATCAAAGAGGTTAGTTCATTACTGCTAACGTTTAAGATGTCTTGCAATGCACTGTAGCTGTTTTCATCTTTAGCTAACTCCTGCAGCTTTCCATAGTTACTATTCAACGAAGATTTAAACTCTGAAAGGTTTTCAAGCTTTTTAGATAAAATATCTTCTTGAGCATACAATTCAGCTATTTTGGTTACAGGTTGTTTAAATCTATCTTGTAGATTTTTTATCTTTGCTATTTGTTTAACAAAGTCTGCATTGATTTCGTCTTTACCAACAGCAACTAGAACATCACTAAGTTCTTCAAATGACCAGTTAAGCTTATTTGCAAGACGAATAAACTGATGTAGAAATCCTAGAGCTTGATTATCAAGGTTTATAATAGTCTGATTAGTGGAATCGATGCTTAGTTTCGCTGAATCAGCAAGTTTCTTGATTTTGTTATAACTATCAAGCAACAGTTCTAATTTGTCGTCTATATCAGTTTGAGAAATGAACTTTTCAACTTTTTTTAGTTGATCTAGTGATTGGGTTCCATATGCTTCTTTTAAATAACCTTCTGTTGTATCGTTAGAGATGATCATTTGATGCGCTTCTGGTGAAAGGTCTAGGTCTTCTAAGGTATTATCAACATTCGATATCAGTGCTTTACACACCTCTGCTAAGCTGATATTATCCTCCTTAAGGTAAGCGCGTATACTAATTAAAGGAAAATTAGCAGGTAAATTAAATGGATATTTAGCTGTTGCTAATTTTTGTAGAATGTCTTCATTTGATTCACCCTTTAAATTCTCTTCCATTATCTGGTTAACAATCTCCAGATATAATTTTTCTTTATTAGTATTATTACAATCTAATTTTATTTTATTAAAAAGGTCAGGACGACGTGATTTAAGATCTTTACCGTTTGTTGGCTGCTCAATATATTTTTCAACAGTTTCCATTAACTTCACAAAATAAGCCGCTGGACTTAGAACTGATTGGCAATGGTCACATTCGTTATAACCTTGTGTCATGTTGCTATCTGTTGTAGTTGTAGTCGTCATATTATTATTCCCCTTGTAAACTGTGTATAATTGCATCGCACTTCTCTGCAGTATCGTGATCGATATTGCAAACGCGTAGTGCTCGATAATGTGGTTCGGTCATTTCTCTGGCATTTTCTATATATCGAGAGACGAATTCACGTCTAGCTAAAGCTTTTTGGTAGATATCTTTAGCTTCTTCCTCTGTAATTGTGTCCTTTACCTTTTCAATAAAGGTACTTTCACATAAATCTGTGATTTTAAATGCTGAGTCATATAAAAACTCATCATTTTCATTTTTAAAGCTGAGTAATTTCTCAGCTTCTTCAACGTTTATTCCTATCTTTTCTAGGCGAAGTTGAGAATCGTTCTCTATATTTTCATTGGTCATAATTTCCTCCTTATTCAAGATTTGTATGCGTAATTTAATGAGCAACTGGAATAAACTTTAATTCCGTAACCATTAAGGATGTAAGTGAGAAAGTCTCAGTAAAGATTTTGTGTCGATACTATTACCGAATATATGCTGAATTTTTGGCAGATATTTTCCCCATAACCATTTGATAGGTAGAACTCCTGTCTTCACAAATAAATCCCCGCTTTCTCGAGTTTTTTCATATATTTTTCCTATTCCAAAATCTTTCCAAGGCGGATCTACCTTTCTTCCTTCTTTCCAAAAAATCATATTTTGCATCATTTCCTTATTATCTTTCCGCTCTCTACTTAATGGGAATTGTTATAACTCATCCAAGCTCTACTTTTTGCAATACCATGGTAAATAGGGTGCAAGTGAGAAAGTCCCATTAAAAATTTTGTGTCGATACTATTACCGAATATATGCCGAATTTTTGTCTGAATTTTTGGCAGATATTTTCCCCATAACCATTTAATAGGTAGAGCTCCTGTTTTCATAAATAAATCCCCGCTTTCTCGAGTTTTTTCATATACTTTTCCTATTCCAAAATCTTTCCAAGGCGGATCTACCTTTCTTCCTTCTTTCCAAAAAATTACATTTTGCATCATTTCCTTATTATCTTTATTTCTGTAAAGGTACCTTAACTCCTGCTGTGTAACATCTTTTAGTTTATTAGTAACGCGCTTTTCTCTTTGGAAATGCATAATATCAGCATCCAAATCTATAGACTTTATCTCAAAATACGAAATTTTTTGTGCAGTAGCACCTAAATCAAGACCATCAAGAACAAAGTGAATCTTTTTATTTCCTCCAGTGGTAAATTCTATACCTGCTTTAGAAGCACGTCCCACCCTTATATATGCTTCTTTATTTGTTCTTTTCCATTCTTGATCGCTGAACAAATCAGGGTTTTTAACCACCCCAGGTACTTTTCTTGGATCATATCTCGGATGATTCTCAATAAACTCTTTAAATTTGCGCGCCTCTTCCTTTCTAGGCGTTAACCGTTCCTCGTAATAGACTTCTGAACTACTATTAAATATACCTGTACCTATAAATTGGTTATTCAAGTCATCTATTGTGGTATTTGCCTTAGGGTATAGTGATTCAGCTACCGTAATGTATGGCTCCCTTGAACTATGTAAACCGTAAATTTTATCCCCCTCTTGAAATGTGTTCCTAAATTCTGTGTAATCAATAGCATCATTAATAGCATTTCCACCTTTATCTCTATAAATTGCAGGACTACCCCCAACAAACAGGTAAAGATTTAACCCATCAATAGTTCCAGCAGGATCAGGATTTATCCACCTGAGGAGCCACGGGGCATAATAACGTGCACCATAGTAATATAGTCCTGTACTCTCATCCCTTTCTTTTCCTGAGTATCTATATTCTTTTTCCGTTACTTCACGAGCAGTTTTGCCAGCAATCAGCGCTGTACCACCAAATGGCAGATATTCCTCATATGTAATGATTTCAGCATTATCGTTTAGTTCTAAGGCTACTGAATCTAAATGATTACTCAGCTGATAACGATCTTGGTTTTCTCGTATTTCATCTGGAGATCCCTTAGTCCAATAATGATGGAGAGCTACTCTACTTTTATCGTCCATTATATGAACAGTGTATTTCTCTTTCTTTAAACCACTCTCTTGGTAAGTTCTCGTAACCTCGATATCACCAAAGTAAATTTTTTCTACTTGAGTAAAAATTTTTTCATTATTCTGATAAGTTTCAGTAACTTTTCGTACTCTTTGTCCACTACTATCATAAACATAGTATTCACTATCATTTTTACCACTCAAGCGAGTGATAATATCAACATAGGCGATGTTATCGCGATAATTCCAATGTAAATTCTGTGTACCACTCAGCTTTAGTAAATTACCCCTTTCATCATAACTTGCATCTATATCATTCTCATTTACTGGCCTTTTATCTATTATCGGCAAACTACGATTGGACTTGCTTGATATGTAAAATTCTTTAGTGGAACTATTTTTTCCATTATGCCTAATTCTCGTAATGTTACTTCCATAATCAAAGTCATAGTATTCAGTATAATTACTGATCGCATTTTGGTTATTTAGATGCGGAATTGGCGTAATAACTTCTTCCTTTCCACTGAGCGCTGGATGTTCTTTTCCTGTTGCCTCAATCAGTCGATAAAGCGAATCATAATGATAATCAGACTTAGTATCTATATTTTTATTATTTGGAAAAATGGTCTTATAAGACTCATCATCCATTGTAGTAATGTTACTGGCAGGGTCATACGTATAGTGAATACTTTGTAATTTCTTTTGTCCTTTGTTACTTTCAAGTTTGGTTAATCTAAATGTTTCAGGATCATAACTGTAATTGGTAATAACACCATTGCCGTAAGTAATCGACGTACGCTGACCTTTAGGATTATAGCTGATGTCTGAAACATAGGTTTTTATGTTTTCTCCTTGCTTCTTAAGTTTAATTTGTTTTACTCTTCCGGCTATATCATAAACTGGTATATGGACATTATTTTGTGAATCTATTTTCTCAATTATTTCGCCTATTGCATTGTATTTTACGGTGGAAGAAAATATTTCTCGTTCGAGATCTGTGTGCACTGTAACAATACTTTCAACGCTTTGCCAATCTACTTCTTGTTTATAGTTTTTTCTCAGGTAATAGCTGCTTTTTAACGTCTGACCTTTAAAAGCATTTTCTTCGACTTTTGTCAGTCCTGCCTGATCGTAATGAGCAACAAGTGTTCCATAACGATTAGTAGCTTTATCTTGAATATTTTCAGAGTAAAAAAAATCTTTCAACAACATTATTATTTAAATTTAGATCCTCATCGGTAACTTTTACTCTTACTGGCTGTTGCAACTTATCATATTCTGTGTAAGTAAGCGATCCTTTGCCATCCCAATTGTATACTGAACTTCCCGCAACATTTGATAGATTCCACGTTTCTCCAGCATCAATACTTGTGCTTTTTAAAAGCCCAGACATTGAATAGGTGTGGATAAAATTCTTTATTTTTTCAATTTCTTCCTTACCTTGGTTTTGTTCATAAAACCTTGAATCAACACTTTCCAGTTCATTTCCTTGAATATCAAGTTTAACGTGTGATTTTAACTCTACATTGCTTTGTTCGTTATTGCTTAAAATCTCTATCTGCAAAAACTTTCTTCCTAAACTATCTAAATGCTCTATTGTTGGCGTATTATAATGCTTTTCTGCTTTGTCCAGTGCATCTTTTTCATCTCTTAAAGCTATTTTTTCTTCTTCAGTTGCGCTATTCCATCTGGCAATAAATTCCTTGTAATACTCCGAATCTTTCACAGTGTCATTAAGATCAAAATTCTTGATAGTCCACGAATCAAATTCTACTTTGCTGAAAAAACCTTTTGGCGTATCAATGCGAATATTCCTCAGCAGAGGATCATAATAAAGAGTGTCAGATACTCCTTGATTATGCACGCTCTCTTCGAGGTCATAAAAAGGTGTATTGCTATAAAAAGGTTCATACTTTTTCACCTCCGTGCCTTTATTGTTATAAACAACTCTCCCTGATGCTAGCCATTTTTCACTCTCAGAATCTGAATTGACGAGCATTTTAGTCCCAAGGTTTCGACTAAAACCATCAATATGAGTTACAACTTGTCTTATTCTTGTTGATGTACTTTCTGAAACATGAGTTTCTCTCTGCAGATTAATCACATGCACAGGTTGACCATTTCTTCTCCATGCTTCAAGATCATAATAAAAGAAGCTAGTTGCATTCTGTAAATAGTACTCTGGGCCATTTGCTCCTTCTGCTAGGCCTAAAATATCACCAAAACTTGAATCCTTTCTTACTTGGTATTCAGATAATGGCTTATCACCTTTTTCTTGCCCTTTTTCGCTACCGTAAATTGAAGTAGCAATTACAACTCCGAGTGGATTTAAAATAATTTCTGATACATTATCGTTATGGTCAGTGAGTTTTACTGGCGTTAAACGTTGATAATCATATTCTGCTGTAGTTTCATAACTTGAGCTTTCAGTTGCTTTTACAATCGTTTTTATTGGCAGTAAATTATACTGATCATAAACAATTGCAGTCTCAGCGCCAAAAACATCAATTACTTTTTCAGGTAAATAGTATTTATCACTACCATAATAATACTGCGTAGGACTTGGTGCCCACCAAAAGTCAGAGGTTTTTTTGTAGCCAAGATCGTTTAACATCTGATCAGAAGTTATTTTACCTGAAAATACTTTTTTTATTTGACTATCAGAAAATGCTACAGCTTCGGTGTGGTGAAGAAGCGCTTGCTGAGTTACAGAACCAAGTGGTAAAGTAGAATTTTGTTCTTTATTCCAAAAATAATTGTGACTTTCACTTAAGAGCCTTACTTGTGGACTCGTATAATTTAAGTTCTCTTCAAATTTTATCGTATTTTGCAAGAACTGTGTTACGTGAGTTCTTAAGTCATTAATATTAGTATAGCCATCAACTGCAACTCTTAGGCCTCCAATCTCAAAAGCTTGTGATTTATAGAGAGCTCCAAGTAAGTAAAATTCTTTAGTGTTATTAACGTAAAAGTTATGTTCTAAAGTAGCATGTAATTTTTGTTGTTCTGAATAGTTACCAGATTGGTTTCGACGAGGGTAAGTAATGCTTGCAGATTTTAAAACATTACCATAGTCATCAACCTCTAAAACAAAATTATGCTCAATACGTGGATCACAGCAGTTCCTTTCATAATGATAGCTGATAGTTTCTTGCAAATTCACAAAAAATGTTCCATATTTATGGGTACTATTATTACTTGAACTTAGTAATTTTACTGCAACGCTGGATTCAGTGACTGAATATGGATGCAAGTAGAGGGTTGGATTATCTCCTTATCCATATATTTCTTGCCTCAGCATTTGTCCCTGAATCCCGCGGTATGCTTGTCTTCTATCCTCTATTGAGATGATATTTTCATCAAATACTTGAGGAGTTATTTTTAATGCTTCTCTATCTCCTTGGTAAAATTCCTTCCTATAACTTTCAACTAAATCTTCTGCTGTTTTATAAGCTCCAGTGTGATACCAAGTCTTGGTATAAATAGGAGCAACATGATCTTCTTTTTCAGTCTGATCAGTTGTAGCAAAATCTTCAGTATCCCAAGTTTCAACAAAACCAAATCCGCGAAATTCTTTTTCAGTGTAATCATAAAATCCATGATGATAGCGATATTTGTTGGTGAGTTTACTTCCTACTATGTTGTCTATGGTTTCTATTTTTTCAATTACTTGTACTGGAAACGGTAAATTCGTTACCCACGGGCGATTTTCTTTTCTATCTTGCAAATAAAATTTGGTGGAAGCTGCATAATGAAGACGGGTAATATTACCCATGTTATTATCTATTTGCTTCAATAAGTGCGGTTTTACTCCATTGTAAAAATCATAGTATAAATGCTGTAACTTTAAGTCTTGATCAAGGTAACTAATAAGCAAACAGTTAGTTCCATTGCCAAGAATATCAGCAAATTCAATTCTATTAACATGATTATAATCAACAGGTAGCCTTAAATTAACTGGCTTACTAAATGAATTACCACTATTGTTATAATAGATATCTAAACTATTATGGTTAGCATAGACTAAATCAGTAGTACCAGAACCATCAATGTCAGCAAAGTATAAACGTTTGACATTGAACCCATCCCTAAAATATGGAGCATTTTTAAATACAACTTTTTCACCAAATTTACCGTAGCCAAGATTTGGCCAACATTCTACTTTACCATTTTCTATTTTAACTAAATGGCTCTTACCATCACCAAACATGTCAGCAAAACGTACTAAAGTACTCTTTGAATTAAAACGCTGATTTGGTAGATCTTTTGGCGCTTTACTGTAAATAGCTTGTTTGTATCCCTTTTTACCAGCAGATGGATATACTCTGACGTTTTCTCCTTCAAATACTACGATATCAGTTCTTCCATCTCCGGTGACATCTATCATCTCTTGAAGTTCACTACTTAGATTAACTACTTGCGATTCAAGAGGCTTAAATTCACTCCATTTACCATCAAAATCATGGTAACCCTGAAAACCACTTTCATTCACATAAAGTTGTAATTCGCCGTTACCTTCCATACTCATCAGTGAATAAGTATTCTTACGTAGTAACGATGGAAAACGTTCTAATAGTTTAGCTTGAGCAAACTCTCCATCACCATTTGGTCTAAAATAAAGGATTGTGTTTTCATCATTATACAATATCCCTTCAATACCTTCCTGATATAAATCAACCAATTGAAATCTTTGGTCATTTAAATACCCAGGAAAATTTTTGTTTATTCCTTCTATTTTTACCGATTTAAAAGAGTTTTTATTATTTAAATTGTGAAGGTCTAAAAAATTTTCTTTTTCTTTGATTAGAAGGTCTTTTTCACTGTCTTTGATTTTCCAATTTGAGTTTTCTTCAGAGACTTCTGAATCTTGCTCTGAAAATACAAAATCTTGTTCTTTTAAAATCTGCAAAAGCTGTTTAGATGGTTTGTTACCATCCTTAAGTGTTACCGATGAAACTGTTGAAATGTAAGTAGAATCATCGCTGGTATGAGAAAAAACTAAAGTTGGCGTAGTCTTAGTAAATCTTTTGCCTTCTCTCTCATAATAGCCAACTTGTTTTACCGCTCTTAAGTATGTAATCGTTGGCTTTTCGTCATAGTCAAAATATGTGCCGTTTACTAGTATAGGTTCTGCATCAAAACAGTGATAAATTCTTATAGCTCGACATAATAGCTCAGTCCTTACTGCAAATCCTGTAGTGTGCGAGGTAAAAGAATCTTGACGCAGAATTGCTTTCCTTTCTTCATTATATTTTTTATCGACTTGACTTGCAACACCATAATCAAACAGCACTTCAAAATGGTTGTACTTTAATTCTTCATTATAACCATAAGTAATTCGATCAATTACTCTGCCACCACCTTGTACATTTGTATCTTTTGTACTAGAGCGGTAATAATAAAATATTTTATTTCCATATACATCGCTTAATTCCTCTAGTAACCATTCTGCTATGTGCTGTTTGTTACTTGTATCGTAGATTTGCGCTTGTTCGTTCTTACCATAAATAGCAATGCTGCCATCTTTACTAGTAACTTGCCAATAAATCCTATTATCATTTTTACTTATCAAACGCTCTATTTTGGCAAATAATCCTTCAACACGTGGCTCATAATAAGTAATATCATATTCGCTATTACTTGTTTGATTAATCGCAACCAAGTCATCTGCTCCTGTAAGTACGAAAATATCTTCATCATCATAAGTTGGAATTTTTTCGGATGTTTTTCTGATAATACTTGCTATTGAAACGTTAAACCCTATACCAAATACTCCGTTGCCACTCCCAGAGCTGTAATCAACACTTAAAGTTGGTGAAAAGTTACGGCATGTAGGAAGTGGAACTGGTACTGAAAATGATCCAGTACCAGTGAATGAATTAGCCTCAAAAGCTTCGCTTATTCCTTTTATAGCTCCACCACCTTTTGGTAGCTCAAGCTTTTTGGCCTCAATAGTCGATTTTTGTGAAGTATCTTTGTTAGATTCCATGTGCGTGAAAACGCGTTTGTATGTTATATATATACAAGATTGGTAAAAAAAACGTCCAAATTATTTTTTAAAAATTTATTTTTACCAAAAAAATCTTGTTTTTGAATTTTGTGACCTTCTGATAAGAAAAAGAAGTTTTTTCATAAACTTATATTATTTTGGTAGCACATCAATTACTCTTTGATTACTTTCTATCATTGCCTTTGCCTCTTGTTGCAGACATTTTATATTTTTAGATGTTATGTTATCCATCTCAGTCGATGCTACTTTCAATTGTGATTGTATTCGTATATATTTATTACCTATTACTTGATCAAGCTGATAGTTTACTGCATCCAGACTTGAAGCAAACATCACATTCAGTAACGGCTTGATCCATCCTATTTTTCCAAATCTCCTTGAGCTAGCATACTTTATACTTCTATTTGTTCTACCAGTGCCTATTGATAACAGTATAATCTCATCATTTGGAAACAACCTCTTGCCACTTGCATAGGCACAAGCTGCTGGGTTATTGGCAAATACTCCTCCATCTACTAGCACCATTTCCTTTTGGTTGATCTTAAGATATTTAGGTGCAAAATAAGTAGGTGCTGCAGTTGTTCCTCTGAGCGCATCTTTTAATTTAACAAAATTTCTATCTTCTCTCCAGCTCTTAAAAAAGAAAGGATAGTTGTTATGAACATCGTAACTTGTAATCAGCAAATTACTTAAAGTGTTTTGTAGAGTATCATCACCAAAATATTTATCCAGTACAGATTCAATATTTTCATGTGGGTATTGTGCGCAGTTAAACCAAGAAAATATAGATCTTCTCAGAAATGAAGATTTAAAAATATATGATCCGTACTCTTGGTAAAATTCAACCAAATCATTGGCAGAGTATTGGGGTTTCCTCTGATTATCACTTTTACAAAGTCCAGCAACAACAATCCCTCCAGTTGAGGTTCCTGCCATTAAATCAAAAATCTGGGAAATTGGCTTTTTTGTCCTACATTCAATTTCTGCTAGAATAATGGCAGGAATTATCCCTCTGATTCCACCTCCATCAACAGATAAAATATACTTTGCCACTTTTTTATTTGTGTTTCTGCTCAAGTTCATTAACTTCTTCAGCAAGATTTTTTAGCCTTTCTTCAAGGCGGTAGATGATTTCTGTAGTCCTTTGATTTTGCTCTATAAACCTGTCATGCATGTGCACTCTTAAGTCGAGCTTAGCCAGCCACCATATCAATCCTACTGTTTGTATCACCATAGTAGCAATTACTGCCATAGGAATCTTTCCTGTGTTTTTCATCTTAAAGTTTCCTTGCAAAAATAGCTGCGTATTGATATATACAAGATTCATCAAAATTACGTCCAAAAAATCTTTTCTAAAATAAAGTTAATTGGTTGCACTGAACAAGCGATGCAAATAATATAAGAGACATGAAATCTAGCCTTTTTTGGAAATTGGTGACAAGTTCAATAATACCAATAATATGCGCCATCTTTTTGTTTCAGCATTTTAAACCGTCAAAAAACATACCAATAAAAAGTAAAACGACTAGCGATTCTAGAATAGCATTACGTATTGCAGCTGAAAGTTGCAATTTGGATAACGTAAAATCCTTAATAAAAAACGCAGTAAATATTAATGACACCTATTATTTTGGCGCAACATCATTACACTATGCTACAAGCGGAGGCTGTTTAGAAGTTGTAAAATTTCTAATTGAAGAGGGCATTGATGTAAACACTACTGATGCTTTTAGCTGGACAGCTTTGCACTATGCTGCACGAAAAGGACATCTGGAAATTGCTAAATTTCTACTGAAAAATGGAGCAAATCCTTCTGCTAAAAACAAAGATAAAAAAACTCCTTTAGATCTTGCTGTAGAGGAATTAAGCAATGAAAAAAAAGATATCTATGAGGAAATTATCAATTTACTTTCCCACTATCAATTATTCCCATAGCAATAGTACGATAGCCAAGGTTATCAATTACATGTTCGGCCTTATTTATTATCCAATCGCCATGAACTCCCTTGCGAAATCCAGAAAGATTAATCTTTGCTTCGGCAAATAATTCAGGACTTCCTGGCATTGTGATATTGAGTGTTGCTGCACCACTCATCAGCTGATTTAATTTTGCAGAAGCTGCACTATGTGCCAAATCACTACTTGCATAGATATCTCGTAGAATATAGCTTGGTTCTTGATCACCTACTTTTTCCGTTATAGCCTCTGCTTTTTCGTAATCATACCAGTAGGCAATAACAGAGCCATATTGATTACGCTCGTTAAATCTTACTTTCCAATTTGTAATATCTGCAGGTGTTAAAGTAATGGTGCTTAAAGTTTTTCCTGTAACTGATTTTGCTTTTCCTTTTGAAACAAAAAGTAAATACCCTCCAGCAGGTTTTGCTATTGCTCCATAAATTTGAGCAAGCCTGGTTAAAAAATGCATATCGCTTTCTGCAGTCTGATCAATATGCGATATAATGATGTCTGCAAACTCTGCAGCAACTTTAGCTTTATAGCCATGTTTACTTGCAATTTTTTTCACCAAATCATTTAAAGTAATTTGATGCCACTCATTAAATACTTGTTCCTTTAAGGACTGTTTCAAATCTGCTGCATGACTTTTAATCTTTAGTGATTGTGGTGGACTTTGTACTATAATTTCATTTACTATGTAATCTCCCATTGGCACAATGCCAGTTTCCTTATACCCAAGTAAAATATTCAGCTTTGCCCCAGTTTTAGGAATCTCAAATAATGAATCAAGATGAATTACAGCAGTATCACTTATTACTCCTGCTTCATCAGTAATATGCATTGATACCAAGTGACTTTTTACCAATTCAGTGATGGAAATTCCTTCTACTGAAATACTAAAGTCTGGTGTCATTTTAATCCCATAGTTTTACTACTTGCTTTTGTATTGCTTTTTGAATAACAGGAAGTTTAATGATTAATCCTGCAGGAAGAAACTCGTACTCTGCAAGCCCAGGATTAGCTTTTAACACAACTTCAACTGCTTCGGAGCTGAATCCATAATGTTTCCAGCAAATCCAATCTAACATATCATTTTCCTTAGTTTTGTAGTACATCATCATCAGTTGCAGAGTAGTATGATTCGTCTAGCAGCACGTTATCGTAATGTTTCAAACTTAAATGAAACTCAATCTTCCTTGGTTCACCATTTGGAAAAAAATATTTCTGTGTTTCCTCTATTTTTACAATAACAAAATGGCCTAAAACGTTACCTTGGCCATCAATGAGTAAAAAAGGTTTCGATGAATTTCGCATATTATTTATTTGCCCCAGTCCTCCTGAATAGATTACTCCTGCAAGCTCAACAATATCCTCTCCAGGACCAATACTTTGAAGCAATGGCTTTTCCCCAATACGCTCGAGCGCAGGCCAACGATATTCACTTCTACGTGTAAAGCCTTGCTCAGTTAATAAAAATCTATATGGACCAAGAGATAGCATAATTCAATTTATATCGTAAAGTGCGCCACTAAATTGTTCTCTAATTCGCTCCATTACTTCATCAGCAATGCTGCGTGCATTTTGCTCAGGGCTTGGATGAATATTGATACTAAATTGTGTTTTATTCTCTATAGCTTTACTGTGCACCACAGAGCGGTACTTAAGAGAGTCATTTATAACGTTATTTACAGATCTAACTTCTAGTTTAGCCTCATTTTTTTTGTTCCACAGATTACTGATTGTTTTAAAAGGCTGAGTAATATTATTCCAAAATTTTCCTACCCAATCAGAAAAGGACTTCCACACAACTTTCACTGACTCCCAAATGGTAATAAAGAAATTTTTTACTGCTTGCCACTTGATAATGATCAGAGTTGCGGCAACAGCAAGACCACCAATAAAGAGTCCAATAGGATTACTCATTAAAGCAACTGTCAACGCTTTAAATCCAGCAATTACCGCTGGAAAAACTGCAGAAGTAGAATAAAGACCTATTTTTACTACAGATGCAAACATCTTCCAAGTAGATAAAAGAGCGAAGAAGGAACCTTTTACAAAAGTCCAAGCATATCCAAGAGATATGGCTGCTATTTTAATGCTGATCAACGCTGTAGTTGTGCTCATGATTACTGTAGTCAGTACTGGATACTCCTTGGCATAAAGTGTTACTTGTGTAGTTGCTGACTTCAGAAGATTAACAGTAAAATTTAAAGGTGGCAATAATACAGAACCAAGATTCATTCCCACTTCTGCTATTGAGTTTTTAAGTAACTGAAGATTATTTGCTGTAGTATTTGCTCTATTTTCAAACTCTCTTTGCATTGAGCCCTTATATTCCCCGTTTATTAATCGTAAAGATTTTTTGTACTCGTCAAGACTACCAATGAGTAGTGCTATATCATCCTGATATTCAATACCAAAGAGATCAAAAAGAACACTAGAACGTTCTTGCTTACCTAATTTTGCAACTGTTTCTAAAAACTTAACTAATGTGCCTTGTGCATTCTTACCAATTGCTTTTTCAAATTCCTTAGCATTTATTTTTAGCTGCTGAAAAGCTTTTTGAAAATTGCCTCCTTGTTTACTTGCAGTTTGCAGCTTACTGAGCATCGCATTGATTGCCGTACCTGCTTTTTCAGGGGCTTTACCAAGACTAATGAAGCTACTTGCTAAAGCTCCTGCTTCCACTGCAGTTAAACCAAATTGCCTTGCTGTACCACCGATTCTGTTCAGTGCAGGTACAATATCCTTAGCTTTTGCTGCAGTGTTATCAGAGATATGGTTTATAGCATCACCAATATTTGCCATTTCACCAATTTCAATTTGATAAATGTTAGAGAGCTTGGCAATAGCGTCTCCTGCTTCTTCTGCTGACATATCAAATGCAGTTGCCATTTTGGCCACAGTGCCTGTAAAAACCGTAAGATCCTTAGCTTCAATACCAAGCTGACCACCACTTGCAGTAATTTGCGCAAGTTCTGCTGCAGATAGCGGAATTGTTCGTGACATTTCCTTTAATGTCTCGCCAAGCTTTGTTAAGCCATTTACATCTGTATCTTCAAACTTTACAACTTTCTTTACATCAGCCATGGCACTCTCAAAGCTAATTGCAGCTTTAAGTGGTGCTGCAAGCGTGAGTCCAAGTGCGACAGCATCCATCATTTGAGCTCTGAGATTCGCTCTTTGTGCCAAAACTCCTTTACGTTTTTGCATTACAGAATTTAAAGCCGTGTAGTTACTTTTGAGCTTTTCAATAGATGAACCAAGTTTGACTTGATCTCTAACAAGAGATTTTATATCTCTACCACTCTTGCTCACTTCTGTGCGTAGCAGGTGGAGAGCGCTTCTTTTTTGTAAATAAGCTGTTTTAGCTTTCAGTGCTGCAGCTTTAGATCTTGTAAACTCATTTTGCAGTGGTGCTTCTGCGTTTTTTATCTGCTGAGCAAGGGATTTTGTTTTTATTTCTAGCTCATTCCAAGAACGCCTAGCAAGCAGAGCATCGTGGCTTAATTGTTTAAACTTGGATACTGATTTACTTGATGATTCAAGTTGTTTTATTGTACTACCAATCCGAGAAAGTTGCTTCGTGCTACCTGCTATCGTACTATTAAAACTGCTTTGCAGTGTTGCTCCAATTATTATAGAAATTGTTTTCATTTGTATAATTTTCCGCTACTTTCAAGCCACATAATAAATTCTTCAATATCCATATCAAGCCACTGATTGATTCCACCACCAACCATTGAGCTAAGTGATAATATGCTCAGCCTCAAATCTTCTGCTGAGACAAAAAATCCTGTAACGTTGCTTGAATCTTACCGTAGTCTGCTAAATCAAGTTCTTCTACTGCTTCTCTTGAAATACTTGCAAGATTTGCAATCAGTGCTACTTCTTTCTCTGCGTCGCTATTACCCATACGTTCAACAGCTAAACGATCTCGAACTTTTGGGCGACGTAGAGTGAGCTCTGAAACTAAAATTCCATCGATTTTTATTGGTTCAGTTAATTTAATTTTTTGCACTATTTTACCCTTTTATTTAAATTCCTAAAGCTGTGCGCATAGAAGTCATTTGATCAACACCATCGATCTTGCGAATCATGTTTTCTGCATCAATTTCAATCAATTCTCTGCCATCAATAGTAAGCTTATAATAATTGGCAGCTACAGTGCATTTGAGCGTTGCTTTTTCAGCAGGTTTCCAGCTACCAAAATCAAGTTCTTTAAAGAGCCCTCTTAAGTTAATTACTACCGATTCGGCATCACTACTTCCCTGCAAACCTCCTCTTAAAGTAAGAGAGACAGCATTATTATTTATCAATCCAAAAAGCCTAAAGAGCTCAGAGTCATATTCAGCAAAAGTGAGCTCTGCTTCAAGTTTTTCCATACCAATATCAATGCTGACTGGTATATCCATTCCACCTGCTCGATATTCTTCAGTTTTAATAGCAAGTTTTGGCAAGCTAATTTCATCAATACGCCCTGCATAGCCTCGACCATCAACAAATACGTTAAAATTCTTTAAAATCTTCGGTAACATATTCCCCCTTTATAAAATTTGTTATCTAAGGAGAGAAAGTCGCCCTTCTCTCCTCGACTTCAAAACCGGACTTGCAGCTTTCACC
Source organism: Wolbachia endosymbiont of Cylisticus convexus (assembly GCF_003344345.1). Next base: position 21,885 of record NZ_QPIP01000007.1, read on the forward strand.
ACATCCGGCTTTTCTCTAATTTGGTGTCTGTCATACACACTTCTTATGTAAGGAATCATGGCAATGCCCATGCAGCAAGGATAAGTTTTTGATCATATTATTGCACCTATTTTTGTCTTTATGATGTACCTCTAGAATATCATCATTTTTAAACTGAAGCTGACAATATTCACACTTTCTTTGTTGCAACTTCAAAAGTTTTATTACTAATGGTGATTTACCAGGTATTTTACTTAAACGATTTCCCCAATATGTCCAATCCCCATCATATGGAGATTTGGCTCCAAACACTTTGATATACCTTTTAATAGCATGATCTCCATGTTTGATAAGATGCATTCCATTATTTGTCATAAACCTCCAGTTGTCGTTGTTATACTTTCTAAAGTATTTTTTCTTTATCCAGCGTCTTCCCTTGTAACGGTGTCTGTAGACTGCCCATTTCCAAAGTTTTCTAAACATTATATTATCCACCGAATGAAATATTTTGCTTGAAACTACTGCAATGTAATATTGACACCATCCCCTAATGATTGGGTTTAGGTCTCTTATTACAGCTTCTTGAGGTGCTCCACGCATTTCTCTCATCTTATGTTTAATAAGTAATGTATGCTGTTTCACAGAATTACGACTTGGTTTAATTAGTAATTTATATGTTCTCTTATTTCTTTTTGGATACTGTCGTATCGTAAATCCAAGAAAATCAAAACCTGGCTTTAATCCGTTTAAAGGTTTAATCGTGTGAGAAACTCTTGTTTTTGAAGGTTTTAATTCTAGTCCAATGATTTTTAACCATTCCTCAACTAGGATTTTTGCCTTCATTATAATTTCTTCACTTTCATGTATGATGACAAAGTCGTCGGCATAGAAAACCACACTCATAATTTTTTGTGCATCTCTATGTGCCATTGCTCTACCTTTCTTTTTCGCATATTGAAAAAGATCGCCCTTAAGTTCCTTTCTAATATGTTGTTCCAATCCGTGTAATGCTATACATGCAAGTAATGGTGAAATTGTACCCCCTTGGATTGTACCACGCTTAGTGGGTTGGAATTCGTTATTTTCCATAACTCCTGCTTTTAACCATCCTCTTATTATTCTTGTTAAACTTGGAGTGGTATTGAGTTTCTTCAGCAGTGCATTATGTTCAATATTATCAAAGCAACCAGAAATATCAGCATCTAAGATAAATGCCGTTTTCTGCTTAATGGCATTAAATATCGCTCCTATTGCATCATGGCATGATCTACCAGGTCTAAAACCATACGTGTTCGGCTCAAATTTTGCTTCCCATTCAGGTTCCAACGCCATTTTTACAAGTGTTTGTTTCGCTCTGCACGATATAGTGGGAATACCAAGTGGGCGACGCTCCAATGGCTTACCAGGTTTTGGGATCCAGATTCGTCTTGATGGTTTTGCTTTTTCTCTTAAATCCATAGAGTATGCTAATTGCATTCTTTCTTTTTTGTTGAGACTAGCCTTTCCGTCAATACCTGCTGTCTTTTTTCCTCTATTATCCTGTGTTACCCTCCTAACAGCAAGCATTCTTGCACTTGTTGATTTAAGTAATAATCTCTGAAGATTATGCATCTTTTTGATGTCATTACATTTAGAAGCTCGGTAAATTCGTTTTTGTAGCTTAAATGAAGATTTCTCCAGCTTTCGCCAGGGAGTTTCATTCCATTCATACCTAACATTTTGTTGGCTCATAACATATTCACTACTATTCACAACTTTACCTTCCAAATTACAGTGTCTACGTCTGCATATCCTAAATATTACTTTAGGCATTAGCTTCTTAGACAATCCCTCCACACAAAAACTTACGGCTGGCTACCTGTTTATTACCCTTATTCAGAATAATAAAAGATTCTGTGTGGTTACTCCGTTCCATAAAACCGTTTCATGTTAGACTTAGGTTCTTACTCTCTGCCGGGAGATTGGAAACGTCTTGATCAGACACAGCGATTCTAATCATCCATTTTCTCCATACCTTTTGGTCTATGCGTATCAACCTTACTCCGCATATTCTCATTCACGACAGTTCAAGCATAAGTTCCTCTCGTAACCATATCTAACTCTTCTCGAAGGGATTTATTGTAAGGTTCAATATTACCTCCTTTTAGTCCATACTTGCATTCTAAAAAGTTGCCAATTCTCCAGAATGTGGACTATGATTTCAGCCAGACGTTATGGCGGATGGAATTTAACCATCACGATTTCATGACTCATGGATCGTACCACTGTTCACGAGATGAGAACGGAAAATAATCTGTTCAGCTGGGTATGGTGGTGTAAACTCAAAGTCAAAATATACTTTTCCACTTGCAATGTTTGCTGGTGTGTTTAATTCTGAAGTTGCGTAACACTTTCCACTGATAATTGCTCCTTGAGCTTTTAAATTGGCCAAATAAGAATTCACCCCCTCGATCACATCATCTATATAAGTTTTGGTAATATTTCGATCAACTGCCCATAAATGAGCTCTCAATAAGCTGTCATTAATAAGGTCTGCAGTTCTTCTCACTGACAGAAAAGCCCATTTTGAGTCATTTGAACATGTTCTATTTCCCCAAAGTCTGTAGCCATTTTGATGAATTATCGTTGTTACTTCATTTTCATTTAAATGGTTTGCTCTACAATTTGTATTACCGAGCGTAAAATCAATAGGTCTTGCAGTACCAACAATACCATTAATCTCCTGATTTGAAGGTGACCACCAAAACCCATGTTCATTATCAATTTTAGCAATCAGTCCTGCAACAAATGGACTAGCAGGTAAAATTTTCTCCTTTTCATTAAATACCTTAACCCAAGGATCAACAACGTAAACACGAGGACTGCCAACACTTTTTCTCCACTTTATTGCTTCTTCATCATTAGTATTTGGTCCATCTGCTACTATTATGCTTCTCAGCTTTTCTGCTATAGGAATTAATGCTGTAACCACTGCATCTTCTGGTAGTTGGTGAGTAAACTGAGGTGCAATTAGTATTCTAGGTAGCACATGAACTATACTTTCACTGCTGAGAAATGCCTCGATTCCCTGATATTCTCCGGTTTCTTTATCAACACCGCCAATTATATTTTGAATAGTTTCACTTTCTTTGAGCTTTGAATCGCTGTTTTCACTTTCTTTAACTCTAATAACTACTACTGTTGCCCCAATTTGGGAAAATATTCCATTTACTGCAGAAGGTAAACTTCCACTCTTTCCAAGCCTTGCCGCTTCTTTTAAACTTCCTGCTATTAATACTGGTTTATTCAGTGGAAATTTTTGCTCATCTGCCTCGGATGCAGTACCAATTACACCTATCACTGATGATTTAGCTGTACGTACCGCTTTTGCTCCTGAGGTAACCTCAATAACATTTACACCATGTAAAAATTGTTCTGTCATGTTTTTCCCTTGTACGCTGATTTTTGAAAAGAATTCAACTTTCTAGGTTTTGCATTTTTTGTTTACAATCATCTAGTAAAATTTGCAGCTCTTCTTTACTTTTAGCTTCACCGATTTCCCTTTCAGCTATATCCACCAATTCTTCACATTTAATTATTGCTTTTGCTGCTTTTTTTGCCTTCTCTTCTATTATTTTTGCCATCTCTACTACTGAAATTCCTCTCACTCTTGCTAAAGGCTCTATAATTGCTGCCTCTTTTTTATTCATAGATTCTGGTGCTGCTAGAATGCTTTTTGCGGCTTCTGCTTGAATCTCATAAGATTTAGCTTTTTGGTGAGAAACTCCTGCATATTGGTAAGTATAGTTATTATAATAAGTACGGAGACTAGAAAGTGCAGAAAGCTTCGCATTTTGCAATAATTCCAGCTCAATATCTTCCTTATTCCTTTCAACAATTTTCTCTCCTTCTGTTAAACAATAACTCTTTTGCCAATTAAAATTCTTTGGCGCTTCATACCATTTTTCACCTCCTGGCTTACCTTCAAGTGTTGTTGTTTCAATTTGCTTGTTGCCTTCGAACCTAATATAGACAGGCACTCTTCTACCTCCAAATCTCATATGTGTTAGATAACCCTGGACATTGCCAAGCCTTTAGTGTTCTTTCTACATCTACTTCAAGGCCTGTGGTTAGAAAGTTGCTGCGAAAGTTATATATTCCCCACTGGATAAATTGGCTATAGATATACACATTACCTGAAAGCATACCTTCACTAACTTTTCCTCTGCTATCTAGATAAGATGATGTATACAGTAACACTGCAATTGTTTTTCCTGCTGGAATTTCTACATTTCCAGATCCAGCAAATCTGCTACTCGAACTCGTGTATTGGTAAACATTTTTCCATGTTATTTTTGAAATCCTCGATTTATTGGTATTATCAGGTGTTCCCACAAATGCTCCTGCTCCTTCGTATCCTGAACTCCAATAAGATGTACCAACAAAGTTTAATGTTCTTGTTATATTCCTACTTGTGGTGTTTTTTACAAACATTACTCCAAGTGCAGCATACGGGTAGTAATATATCTGATCACGACTCGTGGAATCACTGCTTGTATATGACTCTCCATAAATAAATGTTCCTTTATTTCCCTCTATAAAACTGAGTTGTCTTGGCCGATAAAAACTAACGTAATCTGTATCGTATGTATGGCTACCTGCAAGTAGTTGCAGCATATAGTCTGTTTTTGTTACATCACTACTCCACTGACCAAGCTCAGTTGTAAAAGTTCCGTGGCCAAAGTAATTATTTTTTCTACTTAGTACACCAAATAAAAAAGGTAATGCTCCAGGTTCAATCATATGACGGTTTCTTACTTCTTTCATGATTGATGAGCCACTTGGTACATCATTTATGGAGTTAAGCTTAGTTGGTTCTCTGCTCCTTATTTCCTTCATGATCGATGAACCATCTGGCACATCATTTACAGTACGAAAATCTTCTACTAACCCTTTCAGACCATCTTTATGACTGTTGCTAATACTGTTTATCGCTGCGATATTGGCATTCTTTCTCGTATCAAGTAGCGATATATGTGAATCTGATGATGCTTTTAAAGTATCCAAGGTATTAGTTTTTAGCGTATTGATCTCATCTACAGACTTTGTCTTTGCTCCAGTTATCGCCGATATTGAATTTTCCTTATTGGTATTTATGTCATTCAAATGTGATCTTGCAGCGTTTAGAAGTTCTTTCAACTTTCCATCTGTTATCTGCACAATTTCAGAAACCGCACTTTTGTCGACTATTAATTCCAATGCTTTAGCAAGATATGCTAGTTGATCTGGTGTACTATTTGCTGCTAAATCCTTAAGCCTTTCTTGTAGTGCATCAATTATTTCTTTTACTTTAGTCATTTGCGCAATATCAGAAATAGCTTTTTTACCTATCATCGATTCTAATGATTTAGCAAGGTACGCTAATTGATCAGGTGTGCTATTTGCTGCTAAATCTTTAATTCTTTGATGCAATGCATCTATGGCTTCGTTAGCAATGGTCATTCCAAAAATTCAAAAAAGTCTCAAAATTCAGTCGTTCAAATGCTTTTTTAAGCTTATTGTGCTCATTCTCTCTTTTAGCGATATCTTCATCTATTTTCTTAATTGTAGTACGGATACGAACAACATCCTGCACAGCAATATTTTCTGGATGTGGTAGTGGATATCCTCTGCTTGTTTTATCATCTGACATTCTTCTATGTGACAATGATTCGTAAATTTTTGACTTTAGGACGATAAACAACCGTTCCACTTAAAACCAATTTTACTCTTGTTTCATTGCCATTAAAGTTTGTTAGTACATGAGTTCTCTCTACCCAATTTTCCCCAATAGATTTTCCTGATGTTAAATTTACTAATTGCCATTCTCCCACGTTTTTCTCTACATAAGTTTTAATGTCTGCAGTACCAGGTATGAGTGCATCATATGTTATGGTAATTTTAGTGTTAGAACCTGCTGTAATGCTTCTTGTAACATAATCTCCGGACTCTGAAAGATTACCCATAACTAGCTGTAACCCAGGATAGAGAACAGGACTTTTTTCTCGCCCTCCTTTTAGGCTTGCTTTTACCGTTAGCTCTCCAGATAGTCTTTCACGCAGCGCGAGCGGCAAATTATCAGACAAAAAGTTTTCTCTTCCCTCTTCATCTGTTAAGATAAATTCTACATTGGTATCAAATGCTACTTTTTCGACATTCGTCAAAACAATTAAATCTGAAGTATTGTTTGCTGTAACTTTGCCAAGATCAATAACGTAAGAATTTTCAGTGAACTTTGCAGCTAGTAGTCGAAACGTCAAATCTAAATTTTGATGTGGTGTCCAAGTACTTGCATTGCTTGATGAAAGTAATACTCCTACTTGATAAGGTTGACTTGTTACCCAACGGCTATTTACTGCATCATATTTGCCAAGTTCTGCTATTTTTACTGCTGTATTTGCATCATCGGTAAGTAAAACTATTGCATACTCTTGTCCTGCATGGCAAAACACTGGTGACCACTCTATACATGTTGCTGTGCCATCTACTTTTATATCTTTTGGCTCAATAGAACTTTCAGCAATGACAGTTTGTGAGGGCATTCCCACTGCTGTTTCTCTAATTTGCACAACAACACGTTTTTTGCCGCTATTTATAAACCATAGCTCCACGCCTCCTATGTGCCTACTCTCATTTAGAGTAAATGTTTGTGCTAAAGGATCAACTCTTCTTGCTGCTATAACTCTTCTTCTTTCTTCTATGGTAATAGTTTTTTTACCAGTATACGTTGCTTCTCCATAGCTTCCTTTATCCCCATAAAATTGTACTAATTTAGTACCTGCTGGAATATTTGCTGGGATTTTTATCTTTCCCTTTAATTTTCCCTCGTTGTTAGCTGTTAACATCTTTTTTTACGCTATAGGTTATTCCGTCAAATTTTATTTCTTTAAGCTTCTCACCTGGCTCAAAACCTTCGATCTCAAAATTCTGTATTGCTTCTCTCATAAATTCAGTTTCGTATGAAGTACTTGACAGCAGCTCTGTCGTTTCTTTAACATTAAATACTCTGGTTACTGGACTTTTCCAATTCGTGGTAACCTCTGTCCAGTGGTCAATGTTTTTATTTAGAGTAATTTGTACCGGGACTGGATCAAAAGCTTGATATGGATTAATCTTTTCTCCTTTAGTCTGTAAAAGCTGCTCCAGTACCGGTTCAAGTTTATAAGGTAAAAGATAAGGTTCTTTACCTCTTTCAACATCGATAATTTCCACGTCTATCGGTAAAATTAGTTCCTTATTTACTATTGCTGCAGACTGAACAATTCCTTGATCACGCATATCATCATCAAAAAATGAATCAACAAATACTCCTTTTTTGGTGGTAGGTTCTCTTGAATTTGCATCACTGCGTAAACGCTCCTCTGCAACTAGCGCATAAAGATCATTTATTCCTCTTTTCATTGCTTCAAGCTCATTCATGGGTACTGCGTGAATAGCATTATTTACTACTTTTATCTTTTTACCTTTTTTCCACGTCTGATGAATGTAGCAGAGCAAAAGTTGTCCGCTAGGTGCTTTAGGCATCGATGGTCTCCAAGAGTGAGAAATTCCTTTTATTCTTCTTACCACTCCTTTGCTATCGATAGTAATTAAATCATAGCGTGGCATTTTCCAGGTGTAGTCAATCAGAACCAAGCTGTTATCAATTGCTCCCCTTACTTTACATCCCTCTTCACTTATATCTTCAGGGCTTACATGAGTGCGAGAGCGGTAGGTTATCAGGTAACTACTTCCAGGAGCTGGCTCTTTACCAGGTAATGACCAATCGACGTTTCCTGCATTTAACTTATAGTCTATACTGTTTTCATAAATAACATTGCCTTGTTTAACTTGAATAATCTCAAGTACTGCAGAGTCAGGAATAGCTCCTGAATATGAACCATGAGTAATGGTAATGGTTTTTTGAACAGTTATATCTACTTTTTTAATTTCGCTGATTGGAAAATCATTAACTTTAAGTTCCATTACTCTTTGGCTATTTGGCTGAAAAGTATGTGGTTCTGATTCAACTGATTTTATGTCTGGATCTTCATCAAAAGAAACACGAATACTGTGAGGAAGTTCAATCTCATAACCATCAACATGAGCTTTGCCCTCATTAATCACGAATATTTTTTCCCTCTTTTCGTCCCCTTCTTCTCTCTGCAAACACATTACTTCAAGTCCATTTACAACATAAGAACCATTGGCTTCTTTGTCATAACGAGCAAGAGCGGTAGTTACTATATTTGCTTGTGGAGGTGGTGAATGTTTTATCAGTACTCCATTTTCAATATTGTAAATTGGATAAAATTCTCCTTCAGAAAAACGTGGAGAAAGACCTTCGAGCTTCCAAATGGTGGAAACTTTAAGCCTTGCAGCCCCAACTTCCTGATAGTTTCTTGTACCAATTGCAGGATCACGAAGATTTTCGTCCTCAAGTTCTGTAATGGTAGATTCTAGATAATAAACACCTATACGAACTGTGGTATTTAGTGGAATAACAAACTCTTCTTTTTCGACTTTTCTCACCGCTCCACGAAGATAGATTTTTCCTGATTCAAGTGTAACTTTACCAGTTTCTCTATCTATAATACAATTGCTTCCTGTTATAACATTGCCATCACGGAATATTGCATCACCTATGCCTTTGAGCCTCAAAAGAGCATATTCTTGCGTCTCGTTCAATTCTGCTGACTGTAGACCTCTTCCTGCAAGGAACAAACTTTTTTCGTACTCTTTTTCAGGATTAAAGCGGTTATAATAGCTACTCAGTGTCATAGTTAAAAAGTCACTACAAATGAAAAAGTTTCCCGGGTTGCTGCAGTTCTGATAAGTGGTACTGTATGTTCTAAAACTAATAAAATTCCAGGATTTTCCACGTCTTTTGGCTCAAAATATCTCTGTCCTGTAGGTAATTCTTCTTTTACTTTAGTACCAACCATAACCCCGAGTTCCCTTATCACTTGATTTGCTGCGTCCGTGAAATCGAAAGTGAATTTGAGAAAAAGATTATTGGTTGGTACATTCGATGGTTTAAACCTTCCAGAAGGAGTTACAAGCTCTCCATTCTCATCACCCACGCAAAATAGCATCTCATCAACAACACGACGTCCAACTTCTTTTAGCAATTGTGTAGAAGTAATAAGTTCCGGTGGTGTTCCTTGAGTATACTCTATAGTGATTACGCTATCTGCTATAATTGCACCATTTTTTACACGTTTTATGATGCCTTCGCTACTGTTAATCACATAATCTTCACTTGGTTTATATATTGCCTGTTCTTTCAAAATTTTAACATCTTTAATATGTTGATGGTCGAGTGTTACTTGATCACGCACAAAGGTCTTTTCTACCTTATGATTGCTTTCCCAAGTAGAATCTCCAGACCCCCAAGCAAGATGTATAGCTTGTTCTCTAATACTTGCGGCAATAGCTGCTCTACCTGATTGTGTAAGTATTGACATGTTTGATTGCGCAGTTGATATTATATATATACAAGATTCATAGAAAAAACGTCCAATTTTTTTGCAATAATAGGATCAAAATCTTTCCAAGGGCGATGTAAGTGGCGATGTTCATGCCAAGTAACCATACCTAGATAGAATGCTGCTACGTAATTTTCTAGTTCATGAATAGGATCTTTCTGTTTTGAATCTGAATCATTTTGACAATCAACATGATATTCCATTAAATTAGACTCTATTATTCTTTGATCAGTAAAACTCTTTGCTTCGTAGTAATAAGTTATACTAAACCGCTCTAAAATCGGTGTGCATCGAAAGTTCCAAATTTGCTCAGAAAGTTTATCTTCACTTAAGTGAAATGTATGCTCTATTTCTTCATAAGTAGTTGATGCAAAACAAGCATTTATATCCCCTAAATTCCAACTATCTGACAATACTATCAATGCTTTAGCAAACTTAATTTCTGGCAATAAACTCTGTGGTAGAGGATATAGTGCTTCTAAGTTGTACCACTCATGATTTCTTTCATATGTACCGTTGTAATTCTTCGTGTGAGGCTCTGTCTCTCCTAATGTTGCAACATCTAACCTATATAAATCATTACTGTAACTTCTATCATAATGTGATCTAAAAGTGCCAAATTTAAATCTTGGATTTCCTATTTTCAGCTCAAATGAGTTTTTTCTTCCAAACGATAATACTGGTCCTTCTTTTGCTATTTTTACACCTGAGTAGTCTGAAAGAAGATCTCCAAAAATACTTTCATCTAACATAAACCGCTGAGCATTGTAATAGTCATTGAATATTCGCATTAATCGAGATCTTGCCGGTGCAGAAAGTTTTGCCAGAGCAATTACACTATCGACAAAAAAGTCATTAGGAACATCAGAGATGCCAATTTGAAATTCAGCAAAATGCTCTCCTGGTGGTTCTTCTTGAATGGTAATATTATCAATGTTTGCCCACTTCAGCGCCATCTTCAGTGACTGTGGTGTACCGCGCAAACGTTGAAATCTTATTCCGTTTTGCTTAGCTAAGACCCATTCTTTTAATGCACTCTTAGTAGCTTTCTTACCCCAGGATAAAATTTCTCCCAAGCCGTATTCCGCTACTAGCCACGGCAACATTTCAGTCTGTGGGTTAAATTTAAATCCCCGTAGAGAATTTGTATCAAGAGAATAATTAATTATATCTGTAAGCATTTGCTCTTGCTTTAATGCATTTGGAGGAAGTATCACCAGTTTTTACCTAACACTTAAATCACGTAAAATAACGCATTCATTATTTTGTACAATGATATCTTCTATGGGCTCTGTAAGCTCTATATTCTGTATACCTTCTTTAAAAAGATGAGCAATAATCCATGATCTGGTAATATTCCATCCTAACCCTTTAGCAGATTCAAGATCTTTGACAAATTGTTCTTTTGCAGCTTCGATAACATCTTTTGATGCAGTAGGATAAATATGCACTTTAGCATAAATAGTAATGGGAATAATACCACAGCCAATAACTGTAAGCGTGTCAGTTAATACACGAATATCGTCACGCACAACGTGACTTCTGACGATTTCTAGCAATTCTTCTGAAGGCACACCATCATTTTCTGTGGAAAGTATTGAAATCTGCACGCTTCCTGGTATCGGCGATACCGCTTGCGCATCTTTTACTCTTGTGTCAGCAGATAACGCATGATAGCGATAATGTTCTTTGCTTCCTGCTGTTGACCAACCAACAATTTTAGCTTTTACCCGCTTTCTTAAGGATTCATCATTCTCTGACTCCTTTCTCAGTACACCATAAAATTCAGCTAAGTGATCAAGGTCATTACCTCTTGCAAAAGCAAGTAAATTTGCCTGTGCTGCATTATTAATCCTTTGCCTGAGCAGTAGTTCACGCCAGGCTGCTACTTCCAGTATCTTTATTGCTGGATCACTCTCAGTTAGAGCAGAAAAATTTTTATCTCGATGAACTAACTCTTCTTTCATACGAGAAAAGATTTCCTCAAATTTTAATGTTTCAACAACATTTGGTGTTTTCATTCTACTACAATACCATCAAGGCGAATTGGCTCTCCATTTGGTAGATAAATTCCTTCCAAATTGAGAGTTATTTTGCCTTCTTTAATTTCTGTTATTTGTACACGTTTAAGCTTAAATCGACGCTCCCACTTTTCCAGCGCTTCTGCAACTGCTGCATAAACCTCTTGTGCAAAACCTGGTGCAATTGGATGATCAATCAGCTCAAATAACCTTGATCCATAATCTCGGCGCATGACACGAGTACCAATTGGTGTAGTTAATACACCTACGACAATGTTGCCAACAATTTAAAACTTGAAAAAAGTATTTCCAGAAAACTTTTATGTCCAAAAGTAAGAGCTCCATTTATTTATGACGCTAATGACGAACTAATTATCAGCTTTAATGTAGTGGATTAATAATGAGCATATTATTTAAATGGAATGTTATGAACAGTAAAGAAAGATTTGCCATACGAGTTAGTTATGAACCTGATAGGTTGGCAGAGGTATATTTATTAGACGCCTACACAAAATTAATGCCAGTGCTAAAGTATTCAGTAAATGCAAATAAAAAAGAACTTCAAGGAGGATCAAATGTTAACAGTAAGCTTATATGCAAGAGTTTCTTCAGAAAAACAAGTACAAGAGAATACGATTGCAAGTCAACTTTCAGCTTTAGAAAATAAAATTAAAGCAGATGGGCATGAATTGCTAGATGAACATAAATTCGTTGATAATGGCTATAGTGGATCTAATTTAGTTCGTCCTGCCTTAGAAAAATTACGTAATAAAGTAGCAGAAGGTAAAATTGACATAATCTATATTCATTCTCCTGATCGTTTATCGCGTAAATATGCATATCAGATGGTTTTACTTGAAGAATTACAGAAAGCAAAAGTAGAAGTAATTTTTTTAAA
>NZ_QPIP01000008.1 GCF_003344345.1 Wolbachia endosymbiont of Cylisticus convexus
ATAAGGTAGTACACGGTAATAGTTCTTGCGATTGTTGTAATAAAGAAAATTCTCCATGCAATCACTGTTAGATATCTCATTAGCCTTTCTGCTGTTGCAAGCTTCAATTTTGAGGCCAGATTTTAAAATTTTGTGTAATATCTCTATTTTCCATCTAAGACAATAACTTTTTCAATAGCCTCGTTAAAGCTGTTGACTGGAATAATAGCATCCATTCTAGTGGATCTATTTCAGGCAAAGAGTCTTTTTCAACAACATAGACTGCATACAGTGGAAGATTAGGTAAATTTTCCGTTTTATGCCTAATATTATTTTTAGATAAATTCATCATGAAGCTTCCAAACCTAACCTCTAAATATGCCGTCCTTTTTGGCTTATTATCTTTTGCAGGAATTTCAACTTTTATTATACCTGCACAATTAATAACTTCCCGCAACTTTTGTTCGTTTTTTCTAGGACATCGATATTTTCTATTCTATTTTGGCAAGCTCTTACTAAAACTGCTGAGTTAAGACTATGTGCAACTTCAAATAAATCATACATATCTGCTTCCCTATCGCATACAGTTATAGCTTCCATAGGCGTCAAGTTAAGGAAAAGTAGCATAAGAAAGAAGAGAAGCGGTAAAAATTATTTTAGACATTAAACGATAAAATTAGTAATTTATAGACTCTTAAAAAAAAATTATCTTATTTTAGATCAAGATTTCTTAAAAAATAAATATAACAAATAAACCTTAAATGGTTGCTATATTGGGCGTATTCTCTTAACTTGACGCGTATGGTTATAGCTTCAGTCTGAGATGAATCTAGACTAATGTTTGTTTCTTTTAAAGTTTCTATCCACTTTATACTCTCTTTATCTTCAATATGGACAGTATCGTTTTTCTTAACATGGCTTTTATCTTCTTCAGAAATAGTAGGCCTCAAGTAAACCTTTTATTCCTAGCGCCAAGCCTTCTGTACTCACAGTAAAGGCTGTTTAGGTTTGTCCCTTTTTCTTGAAATATCTCCCAATCCTCTTGTTTTTTTATGGTGAGTATATGAAATGTAATTTGTATCACAAGAACTCTTTTGTGAGCTTTCATTCTTTCAGCTGTTTTAGCAACATGTGAAGCCAAAATCTCACTTTCTTTTACATTCTTATTTTGAAAAAAGCGTTTGCTTCAGACCAACTTTCACATGCCTGATTGATTGAACTTTCAGGCGATTCAGCAAAACTATTTTTAAAAGCCTCTTACTTGATCTTATATCACCAAAATTAACAATTCCAAATTTACTTTCTGCCCATTTACCAGTTGAGGTGCTTATATTTCTTTTCATCATATATTCCATTTTTAGATCATAGATCTATTTATAATAGAAAGTTGAATTAGTAAAATAGCAGCTTTTTCTCCATTTATAGATTTATGGGTAATAGTAAGATTTCAAATACTTGAGTCATACAAATTCGAGGTAAAAATGCACGGCATGTAAACTGGTAGGAAGTCTGACGTTCAAGATTGCCAATGGCTCCAACAACTGCATAGCTACGGACTGCTTCATGGATCATTTAGGCCAGATGTGTGTATTGCGCAGTTACGTGCGGCAACGCAAAAATCTCACTGAAAGTGCATCTACACATATTCTGCATATGCAGAAGGCATTAATTCAAATGAATATACAATTACACAAGGTTATTAGTCATATTACTGGGATAACTGGTATGAAAATCATTGAAGCTATAATTGAAGGCGAAAGAGATTCTGAAAAATTGGCAGAATTCAGGGACGTGCGAATGAAAAATGATCAGTCTACTATTGCAAAAGCGTTAGCTGGTGACTATAGAGAGGAACACTTATTCACGCTAAAGCAAGAATTTGAATTATATAATATTTATCAAGAAAAAATAGCAGAATGTGATAGAAATATTGAAGCCTATTATAAAACGTTTGAAACAAAGTCTTGTGAAAGCAAACAGCTAAGTAAGCAAAAGAATAAAAATAGCAAAAGTAAGCAAAGCTTTGCTTTGTATGAGGAACTGCACCGAATAACTGGTATGGATTTCACTAAAATTCCTGGATTTGATGTATTAAGTATACAAACCATAATTTCAGAAGTTGGTATAAACCATAGTAAATGGCCAACAGAAAAGCACTTTTCGTCGTGGTTGGGACTCAGTCCTACTAATAAAGTTACAGGGGAAAAAGTGTTTAACACAAGAACACGTAAAGTCATCAACCGTGCTGCAAATGCTTTGCGAATAGCTGCTCATTCTGTAGGAAATAGTAAAAGTGCGTTGGGTGCATACTACAGAAGATTGAAAAAACGACTAGGAGCACCAAAAGCAATAACAGCTACTGCAAGAAAAATGGCATGCATATTTTATAGTATGCTCAAATACGGACAGGAATATGTAGAAAAAGGAATGGAATACTATGAAACACGCTATAAAGATAGAACTGTAAAAAATTTGATCAAAAAAGCGAGCGAATTTGGCTACATATTAGTTCAACAAGAAGAGTTAGTTGAGTGAGTTTCTTAGGAGAAGTCTACTTCTATTGTACGTCAAGAACAACCACAAGTTCATTAGGGTTCACATAAACTAAAGCATTTTTTGCTCGCTCATCAAGCAAATCTAAGCTTTCCTCATATAAACCGAATACTTTGTTGTTCAACTTTTCCTTTCCAAAAGAGATAACCTTTAGCAAAAGTTTATTGTAATTGATTTCTTTTTTAAAGTGGATTAATGTTAACAAGCCATGTTTGCCTGTAATCGTGCTAATACTAAAATATAATGTAAGAGAAGAAATGAGCAAGGCTATACTCAAGTATAACAACTTTTCTTTCTTTCTAGATACAACCACCATGGTTCCATATATGATATGAGAAGGTGAATAAAAAGCTAAGAACCTTGACGCGCTTTACATCTTGGCTTTACCTTATTTATAACGTAAATCTTACCATCCCTTTTCACAACTTTACAATTTTTATCTCTATTGCGATAAGATTTTAGCGACGCTTTAACTTTCATATCTATATTAAGAACTAAATTACCCTACATTATGATTATTTATAGAAAGTTAGTCAATTGGTAAATTTTTCACATTTTATTAAAATATTGTATAATTGTTGCTGATACTTCCTCGATTGATTTACGCGTAACATCAATAATTGGCCAATTATTCTGCTTAAAGAGTTCCTCTGCTTCTTTAATTTCCTTTTCTACTTTTCTAGGATCAGCATATATATTATTATCTTTGTTATTAATTGAAGTAAGTCTATTTTTGCGTATTTCTACTAGTCTACTTGGGTTTATTGTTACTCCTATCGCCAGCTTATTTTTTAAATTTGCCGAATCGACATAAAAGGGTACTTCACTAATAAAAGGAACATTTGCAACCTTGTAGCCTCGATAAGCTAAATACATACTAGTGGGAGATTTTGATGTGCGTGAAACTCCAACCAAAATTATATCTGCTTTATAAATATCTTGAATATTTTGTCCATCATCATGATTAATTGTGTAATTTATTGCGTCAATGCGCTGAAAATATTCGTTGTTTATCTCAGTATGCAAGTCAAGCTTTTCGTCTTTTTCAATTTCAAGATAGGATGAAATTTCCTTAATAATATGTGATAATATTGCTCTGTAGGGAATTTTCAGCTTTATACAGTTATCTTTTAGATATTTTCTTAGCTCATCATCAGTAATGGTGCATATAACAAAATTATGCTCATCACTTTTTCTATTAATTTCCTCCAGAATTTTGTCAATCTGCTCTTCTCCTTTTACGAAAGACCAAACATATTCGATCGTTTCTACAGAACGAAAGTGTTTCAGGGCTGATTTTGCAACTGATATAACAGTTTCACCACTTGAATCTGATACTAAGTGTAGATTAAGCTTTTTAAGGGTCATATGGCAAATAGGCAACCTGCTCTGAAATTATGCTAATTTATTGACCTACGTAAATATAGAAAAACTATCTTGTTGATAAAAGTCAAACTAATTGGTAAATTCTTAACACAATTATCCTCAAAACAAATGTTTTTATTAAAGCCTACAAATTTCTCTTCTTTCTCTAAAAAAGCACTACCTTGGCTTGGGGTTATTTGTTTCGCATGTTTTTTAATTGGAATGTTTTTGGCGTTATTTTTTTCCCCAGAGGATTATAAACAAGGAAAAATTGTACGAATTATGTACATTCATGTGCCTTCTGCATGGCTTGCTCTTGGAATATATGGACTCATTGCATCACTCAGTTTCATTTCATTGGTGTGGAACAATAGCATTGCTAGTGTCCTGGCACATGCTGCTGCTCCTGCAGGGACAGTCTTTTCGGCAATATGTTTAATCACAGGCAGCATTTGGGGAAAAGGAACTTGGGGCACTTGGTGGGTATGGGATGCAAGGCTTACTTCAATGCTGATTTTATTTTTCCTATATGTTGGCTACCTTTCATTGTGGAGCGCTTTTGACAATAAAGCAAGGGCAGAAAAATCAGCAGCAGTATTTGCCATTTTTAGTGCTATAAATATTCCCATAGTAAAATTTTCTGTGAATTTATGGTCTACTCTTCATCAGCCAGCAAGTATTCTAAGAAGAGGTGGAGTAGCAATAGAAAGTTCTTTACTGTTGCCACTCATTGTAATGTTTATGTTTTATGCCACATTTTTTTTAGTAGTGTGGATACTGTACTCACTTTACTTAATTAATTTGTACAAAATAAAAAGAGAAATCAGTATGCGGTATTAGATAATCTTGCAACTCTATGGAAGAATATGCTAGAGAAAATTAAGCAAAATACCTTTGGTCATTTCAGATACCCATACGCGTCAAGTTAAGGAAAAGTGGCATAAGAAAGAAGAGAAGCGGTAAAAATTATTTTAGATATTAAACGATAAAATTAGTAATTTATAGACTCTTTTAAAAAAATTATCTTATTTTAGATCAAGATTTCTTAAAAAATAAATATAATAAATAAACCTTAAATGGTTGCTATAGGCGTATTCTCTTAACTTGACACGTATGGTAGCTCTAACCCCAACTATGGATTAAAAAATAGATAAAAGTACAGCTAAGAAGAGGAAAATAGGGTACTCCAGTATTTTAGCGATAATAAAGAGGTCATCCATGAAGAAAGATATTACAGTGTTGCGTCGAGGATTTTTGTCGCATAGTCGATGAGAACTTTGCCAATATGCTCCTATTAAACAGCAGAAAACCCACTAGAATACCAGGAATTACCACTCCAGAAATCCTCACCATAATTCTATAATCCCCTTGCAAAAATTTCAAAGCTTTTACCTACTTTATCTGCCACTTTACAAATCAGAGTTTCCCCAATTGCCAACATATGACCGGTTTATCGCTCTTAAATCACGGGTTATTATGGATTACTTTTACAATGGTTCTGCGAACAAGCGAAAATCTTCCTACATCGATACTTCTACAATCGCTGTTTGCCACAAAAAAAGGATCTCCAGGTTTTGACGGTTTGGCAGAAATTAGTAAGAGCACGTACGGTTGGTTTTTCGGCTTTAAATTGCACTTAGTGATCAACGAAATTGGAGAAATTCAAACCTAACCAAAGGTAACGTTGACGATAGAAAACCTGTGCCAACTCTAACCAAAAAACTGACCGGACTTTTGTTTGGAGATAAGGGCTATATAAAGAATTTGAGAAACTCTTCAATAGAAGCCTAAAACTCGTCACTAAAGTGAAGAAAGGTATGAAAAACGCACTGATTTCGCTGAAAGAGAAGATTTTGCTAAGAAAAAGATCGATTGTTGAGACGGTTTTTGATTCCTTGAAAAACAAGTTTGAGATTGAGCATACAAGACACAGATCACCAATAAATTTCCTAATTCATGTTTTTCTGTCTTGATTTCCTATTCCATGCAGTCGAAAAAGCCCTCTATTTCTACTCCTTTCTTTGCTAGCTAATCCATAGTTGGGGTCTCTAGGGTCGCAGCTGTACGGACATTATGATTTAAGCATATCAGATCTCAGTGCTCAGACACTAGCTGAGTTGGTGAATGTAAAAGTAGCTAATTTTTTGTGTTAAAATGCAGCGTTTTTGATGGTGATGGAAAAATGAATCCCAGTGTCAAGCAGGCTTTGTTGCATAGCAGCAGAAAAACTAGTGATTACTGACAAAATTCATTATAAAATGACAAACTGATTAAGGATAAATATGTCACAAGAAATGAGAGTCAGTAACCAAGGTGAATATAACAAATTTCTCCAAGAGAGGGGAAATATTTTTTGTTATATCAATGATGCTATAGAAAATTGGTACGAAAATAGCCCAAAAGTGTCCGGTGGAAACAATATTTACAGCGATAAAGTTGTGATTTTGGTTCACATAATAACTTATCTATTTAGGATTGGTATGAGGCAAACAGTGGGATTTATAGCAGGATACCTCGAGCAAATAAGAAAAAGTTTACAAGTTATCAGCTATTCGCAGGCTTCAAGAAGATTTAGAAAACTTAACATAAAAATTAATGATAATAGAATAGATAAGAGTAATATGGAAAATATCGAAATCGCTATAGATAGCACTGGTATTAGCGTCTATAACACAACTGCTGGTCATAACAAAAAAAATAATGAAATTAGGCAATACAGAGGACGAGAACAAGCAAGAAAAATGCATGTAATGTTAGATATAAGCAGCAAAAAAGTTATGGATTTAAAATACACTGAACTATATTATCCTGACCACTGGATAGCTAGTGATCTATTGAAAGATAACTATGGTAAAATAGGAACGTTATATGCAGATGGTGTATATGCATGATTTACGAGCAATGCTACAAGTTCAGAATAAAAACGAGAATTCCACCAAAAATTGACGCAGTAGAGCACAAAAATTTAAATTATATGGCCGAACGCAATGTTGCAGTTAGGTTATTTGATGGAGATACTGCAGAAAGCAATGGAAAAAAGAGGTAGGGTACAGCAAAAGGTCATACATAGAAGCATTCTTTTCACGATTAAAGCAGATTTTTGGATTTAATTTTCGCAATAAATCTGAGATCAACCGCGAAAAAGAGATGATTGTTAAATGTTATTTACTTAATAAATTTATCGATATTGGAATGCCAAAGTTTCGATTAGTAACATAATTTTGCTTCTTTTATAACCACTACTTTCTTTTAATTCCGCTATGCAACAAAGCCTGTCAAGCACTGGGATGACATCATTTACTACGCAAATTGCCACAATGTTCGTACAGCTACGCACTTTATTTGCACATTAGCCAACTTCCCTGAACAGATACGAAATATGTTTTGTAAATGCTCATTAATTGTTCTAATGCATGATACAAAACGTCAGTCCGTATATCTCCATTTGAAGTTGTATATAATAGAATTTCGCTTTCTAATATCTTTTCAGTTGTTTTATACACAATTTCTCATTTGTATGAAATTTACTTTCTCGCTTCAAAATCTAACCCACCACAACTTTGATATGACGTTTCTTTCCTGCAGATAATTTGATAAATGGCTGACCTTTAAAGCTCTCGAAATTTATTACATGATCAATATTATTTACAACATTATCATTAATCTTGCATCCATTGCCCTGTATTAAACGCTTTGCTGCACTTTTTGAAGGTTCAAAACCGGTGTCATGCAGCAGATCTATCAAGGGTATGCCACTTGCAACTTGTTCTCTTGTGATAGTGTAACCAGAAAGCAATGAACTGTCTTCATTTTCAAAAGCAGAGATTGCAGCAGATCGTGCAAGTTCCGCTTCTTTGCAACCATGACATATTTTTGTCACTTCTGTTGCCAAGACCTTTTTTGCTTCATTTATTTCTTGATCCTTCAAGGACTCTAGTTTTTTAATTTCATCAATTGATAAATCGGTAAAAAGTCTCAAAAAACGACCAACATCTTGATCATCAACATTGCGAAAATATTGCCAGTAGTCATAAGGGTTTAGCATACTGCCATCAAGCCATATAGCTCCACTTTCAGTTTTGCCCATCTTTTTTCCTTGTGCGTTTAATAAAAGAGGCGTGGTAAGACCAAACAGCTCAGATAAATTCAATTTTTTGCCAAGTTCAATTCCGTTTACTATATTTCCCCATTGGTCTGACCCTCCAATCTGGAGACGACAGCCATACTTTTTATTCAACTCGACAAAATCATAGGCTTGTAACAACATGTAGTTAAACTCGATAAAGCTTAAATTTTGCTCTCTATCGAGCCTAATTTTTACACTGTCAAAACTTAGCATACGATTTATAGAAAAATGTGCTCCTATATCACGCAAAAAGTCTATGTATTTTATGTTATCTAGCCAATCTGCGTTGTTTACTATGATTGCACCGGTCTTTCCATCATTGAAAGATATCATTTTCTCGAGTGTTTTCCTTATACCTAGTATATTTTGATTGATATCTTCTATAGGCAAGACGCTTCTTGCTTTGTCTTTGCCAGAAGGGTCACCAATTTTTGTTGTGCCACCTCCAAGTAGAACTATTGGCTTATAACCAAATTTTTGTAGGTGGCGGAGCATCATAATTTGAATGAGACTACCAATATGCAGACTTGGTGCAGTACAATCAAACCCAATGTATACAATTATATAATTATCTTGTGATAATAGCTGGTCTAACCCTTCGATGTTTGTACATTGATATAGGTATCCTCTTTCTTGAATGAAGTTTAAAAATTCGGACTTGTGTTTCATAATATGTTATTTTGTGTGTAAACGGTGTTGTTAACGATGGCGTCATTCCAGTGCTTGACACTGGAATCCAGTTTATTATGAAATTTCATCAAAAACGTTGTATAGTGTGCTCGTTTATAATTAATTTTTCTGGATTCCAGTGTCAAGCACTGGAATGACGCCTTTTCTTGAGAAGCTATCCTAAAGGTGCAATACTTATACAGTTGTACTTGAATGGCCAAGACAATCAGCCCCATAACTCTTCTATTTTATAATACTCCCTTACTTCTGGCCTGAATATGTGAACCATTATGCCTTGAAAATTCACAATCACCCAATTACCTTCATCCATACCTTCTACATCTATTTTATCATATTGCTTAAGATTTTCCATTACGTGCTCAGCTAACGCTTTCACATGGCGGCTCGAATCACCAGATGCAATGATCATATATTTTGCAATGACGGTTTTATTCTGCACATCAAAAGTAACTATATCGTGACCTTTGTTTTGATCTATTACATCTACAATCGTACTTTTTATTGATTCTGTATCACCAGTCATTATTCTAAACCATATAATTTATTTATGATTATACACTCAAAACTTCTGAATATGAACTATTTTTGATATGCTTTTAGCATAACGTTTATAATACATATTCTTTTATTTGTAATGCATGATAGTTTTCTGATGATATGATCATTTACTTAATCAGGTAGTGGCAAACTTACGATTGCAAAAGAGATGTGTAATATTATTGATGGGGTAATAGTAGAAAATAACCTGTTTAATAATATCATATTTGATATGATTGACTTCAGAAACGCTGAGGTTACAAGTGAAATATGGGAAAAAATTTTTGTGATTAGAGAGAATATGTTAGCAATATTGGAAAAATACCATAAAGCATTATATATTTACAAATGAAAGGAAGTTGCAAAAAAAATTGTTGAAAGAATAAATGGTACATAAAGTAGTTGGAGCTTCTATGACAGATAATTTAGTAACAGAGAGTATTTGTGATTAGGCAAGAGAAAAAGTATCGCCCTTGTGTTGGCATAATGCTATTTAATAAACAGGGGAATGTTTTTATTGGAAAACGCTTTGATAGTGACTCTTATTGGCAGATGCCACAAGGGGGAATTGACGATGGTGAAGAGCTAAAGCAGGCAGCACTACGTGAGCTATTGGAGGAAGTTGGTACTGATAAAGTAGAAGTTGTGACTAAAAATAAAGAGTGGATACACTACAACTTACCTGAGGAAGTTATACCAACATGCTGGAATGGGAGATATTTTGGCCAAAAGCAAAGGTGGTTCTTAATGAAATTTTATGGGGAGGATAAGGATATTAATATTAACTATACTGATCATCCAGAGTTCAAGGAGTGGCGTTGGCAAAATGTGGATGATTTGGTAGCCAGTGCCATACCGTTCAAAAAAGAAGTTTATAAAACAGTGATAGAAGAGTTTTCTTCTATCATAAAAGGATCTATTTATGATAGTTGATTCTCATTGTCATCTACTTTATTTTTCTAATGATGAAATACCGAAAGTAATTTCAAGGGCAGAACAAAATGGTGTGAGAATTTTGCATAACATATGCATAAGCGTTGATGATATCCCTAAATTATTAAAAATCTCTTCATCCTATGATCAAGTCTACTACTCTGTTGGTATACATCCGCTTGATGCTACTGTGGAAAAAGGTGAGTGTATACATGTTGATGAATTGATGGAGTTTACTAAGGATCAAAAGGTAATTAGTATCGGTGAAACCGGATTAGATTTTTATAAATCTGATAACAAAAGCAATCAAAAGAAAAGTTTTGCATCACACATAGAAGCGGCAAGAGTAACAGGATTACCCTTAGTTATTCACACTAGAAGTGCTGATAGCGAGATGATTGATATGTTAAATTCAGAGATGAAGAATGACGCTTTTAATGGAGTAATGCACTGCTTTGCTTCCTCTAAAGAGCTTGCTTATAAAGCTATGGATTTAGAATTGTACATCTCATTTTCTGGAATTATCACTTTTAAAAATGCGAGCTTACTCAGAGAAATTGCACAAAATGTACCACGTGAGCGTGTTTTAGTTGAAACTGATGCACCTTACCTGTCACCTGAGCCTTATAGAGGAAAAAAAATGAACCGGCAATGGTAAAATATGTTGTGAGTTGTTTGGCAGAGCTGTGGAATGAGTCACCGGATGAAGTAGCAGAGGTAACCACTAATAACTTTTTTAGGCTATTTACAAAGCTGATCTATAAGAAAATTTCATAAACTCTCTTTTGCCGCTTGATTTTCGTTATAAATTAAGCTGATATTGAAGATTTTTTCAGCTTTTATAACTATAATCCATAAGCTTACACCTAAGATCGAAAAAAGCACAGAAAAATGAGTATTGCTAAAATTAAAATGTTCAAAAAACCTAGTATATAGATTAATTATAAAAAAAATTACGCCGATGTTGCACATAACAGAATCATTATGCTTTATTCCATAATAAATTGCTCTAAGAGATGCTGCAGTAAAAATTAGTACATAAGCCAGCAGCTCAAGGTTGGTAGGCTTGTTTAACGCATCTGATATGTCACAATCGCAGATTAATGGATAGTTACCAGATATTGATATAAACCATAATGAAATAAAAAGATGTAATAAGCCAGTATGGATATTGCGCAGCGGTTTTATGCCCTAAAATCTGGCAAGAAAACTCAGCATGATTGCAGCCTTAAAAGGCAGAAAAATAGTTGTTCCGTTAACATTTGAAGGCCACTGTAATATGTTAATAAATGGTTTGAGCAATTTCTGACACTGATCTGGACAAACTTTGATAATGCTACTTTTCATAAATCTAATAAGATTACTGAACTTGCTAAAGGAGTTGGTGCAGAAATTTTATATCTACCGCCTTATTCTCCCGATTTTAACAAAATTGAGCATCATTGGTTTGCTATAAAAAACAGAGCTAGGAAAAACATCCCTCTATTTTTCGTCATGCTGTTGATTCTGCTTTTCTATAAGCTTTTCGGACTATTATGAAAAGAGCTATAAATTTAGTTACTGTAGATACGCATATTAAGTCAAAAGAAAAAATTAGCAAAGCGGTTGAAATTTAAATAATATATAGCTTTCGCGGTACTATCTATGGAAAATCTGCAAACTTTACGTTCAATTGCGTTTATTGTGGGAATTTTCCTATTGTTGTTTGGCTTAGCAATGCTTATTCCTGCTATTACTAATAGTTATCTAGGTTACGAATGGAAAAATTTTCTGGTTGGATTTATAGTTACCTGTACATTTAGTGCAATTTTTATTTTACTGGGTAAGCTAAATAAGTTACATGGAATGCCAGCAATTTTTGCGATTACCAGTTGTACCTGGATTGTATTATCTCTATTTGCAGCTATTCCATTCTATCTTGATAGTCTAAGCTACATCGATGCACTATTTGAAGCAGTATCTGGGATTACAACCACAGGAGCAACTGTGCTCAGTGACATTGAACAACAATCTCCGGGAATATTGCTATGGAGAGCAATGCTGCATGGTATAGGAGGATTTGGAGTAATTACTATAGGAATTGCAGCTTTTCCCATGTTTAAGGTTTTGAGCTTAAATAATTTACTCTATTCTGAATATTCAGATGCTATCAAAAGAAGGTTGCCACATACGCGAAGCGTAGTGATACATATTGCAGAAATATATTATGGCTTAATTTTATTGTGCATATTTTCCTATTATCTAGCTGGTATGCCATTATTTGACGCAATATGTCATGGAATGTCCGCTGTATCAACTGGTGGATTTGCTAACTATAACGATTCTATAGGTCACTACAATAACTCTATGTTAGAAGTCATAACAATCATTTTTATGATTTTGGGTTCTCTACCTTTTCTTAGCTATTTAAAAATTATAAGACGATTAGACGTTTACCATGATGAACAGGTCTCTTGCTTTATTAAGATATTGATTATCTCATCTTTGTTTGCTTATTTTTGGTTATATAAAAATTTTAACTTAGGAGCATTTTTATCATTTAGGTACAGCACATTTACCATTACCTCTTTTATCACATCAACCGGTTATGTAATGTGCAATTATGTAGATTGGAGCTTCATTTCAGTCTTAGCTTTCTTTCTAACCTTTATTGGTGGATGTAGTGGTTCTGCCAGTGGTGGAATCAAAATCTTCCGCTTGATCGTTTTTCTAAGGTCTATAAGAAATTACTTTCGCTCTTTATTAAATCCAAGCGCAAATGATAGAGTAAAATTCAATTGTAAAATATTGGAGAATGATGAAGTTCAATCTGTCTTTACGTTTTTTGCAATTTACATATTAACGTTCACTGTATCATCAATAGTGATGTCTTACTTGAGCAATGCGGATTTTGTAACCAGTATTAGCTCAGTTTCTGCGATGCTTACAAATTCTGGTCCAGGATTCAGTAACCTAATAGGTCCTTCAGGTAATTATTCCTCCTTTAGTGGTGGAGTAAAGCTATTTCTATCGTTTTTGATGCTGCTTGGCAGGCTTGAAATATTGCCAATTTATTTTTGTATAGGTAGCTTATTATTACTTAGTAGAAAAAATTAAAGCGAACATCTTGCATAACCGTGTAATTTTTACTGAGAGTCATTTAGGTCTTGACAAACCTCTCTATGACGATTACCTTAACCTTAAGGGTATTTATGACTCAAAACTTGTTTTTGACCTGCAGGCTCAACAACAAAAATTCAGTAAAAAACTTAGGGTACTTATTGGCGGATTACATAAAATTATAGCGGCTGCATGTCTTTTTTATTTTTTCTACATTCAGCCAAATCGCGCTTATTTTAAGCGTTAGCACATTATTACAGCGCCAGTTTAAATTATCATAGGGTCAAAACTCACTACTCAGGGATTTTTTTGCCTTTTTTCTATTTAGTAAATTTATTAATATTTGTAGCTAAAGTAATTTTAGAGACCGAAAATGGTGTCATTCCAGCGTGCGACGCTGGAATCCAGTCTATTTCATCACAAACATTGTTTTTGACATATACTCCTACAATCTTTTGTTCATTACATGATTTGTTATATATGGATCCCAGTGTTAGCTACTTGAATGACACCATTTTTTCTGCTTAGTAAATTTCTTAATATTTTTAATTGCAGTCAAGTAGCTCTACAAAACGCTCTATAGTTTACATTTAAATTTTATTTCATATTATTGTAAGTATTACAAAACTTTAAGGGAAAATTATGGCAGTTATGCCAGATAAATGGATAAGGGACAAAGCTGAAAACTCTGGAATGATAGAGCCTTTTGTGAATCATAAAAGCAGTAAGGGTGTTGTATCTTTCGGATTATCGTCTTATGGATATGATGCAAGAGTAGATAATAAGTTTAAGATTTTTACTAATGTTAATTCAGCTATTGTAGATCCCAAGAATTTTTCTGAGAATAGTTTCATAGATAAGGAAACAGATGTATGTATAATTCCACCAAATAGTTTTGTACTTGCCAGCACAGTGGAATATTTTCGTATACCAAGGAATATACTCGTAATTTGTGTTGGTAAATCAACTTATGCAAGATGTGGTATTATAGTAAACGTCACACCTTTAGAACCTGGATGGGAAGGTCATGTCACACTTGAATTCTCAAACACTACTCCACTTCCTGCAAAAATTTACGCTAATGAAGGTGCATGCCAATTTGTGTTTTTAAGCGGCGAAGGTGAGTGCGAGAAATCATATGATGATATGAAGGGAAAATATATGAACCAACATGGTATCACTTTGCCGTTAGTTAAGTGATTACTTTAGGTAAAGCGTGATATTGTGTTACTGTACTGAAGGTTACAAAAATGCTCTTTTATTAGCTTATCACATTCTTTATCACCTAAAACTGCACGCGCAGAGTGGTTTTTAAATGATTCTATAAAGCTAGTAAAGAAATTTGTAGAAGGATTACTTAAAGCTTCTGCAACTTCTTTTTTTTCTTTGTCATTGGAAAGCTGATTAAATAGTTCTTCTCCCTTTTTTTGCAACTCATTTTCGAATTCCTGCTTTATAGTATCCTTATTCGCTTTTTGCAAAAAGGTAAACTCTTCAAAGATATACAAGGAAGAGATAATACTGTTAAAGGTGCCAGTGAAACATGCGCCTAAACCCCCTCCATACTCTGTTTGTGATTCCACTAGATGCTTAACTAGCTGGTATTTTCTTTGGAATATGCGTGTATCGATACTACCTTTATTTTTATCATTACAAGCTTTCCAAACCAAACTTAAAACTTGCTTTAATGTTAACTCGCTTCCACTATGCGTATCGTGGTGATTTTTTATACGCTTCAAGCATATAAACGCATATTTTTTCTCATCTTCTGTAAGTTGACCTTTATCTGCAGCTTTCTGCGCGTCATTTGCTATGCACTCTAGCTCATTAATAAAATCTTCTATTTCTTTTATAAATCCATCTCCAACATCAGGTTCACCATAATTTTCTCTTAGCTTTTGAACGTTAATACTGATTGCAGTATTAACATCAGTATCATGTGTTGTTTGTGGAATACGTGCTGCCTCCATAAATGCTTCACCTCTTTGCTCTAACCATTCTGGTAATTTGCCTCCTACAAGCTTATATAGCTTACCCAATGCTTGGGCGACTAGAATTAATACTAGGACAAGAATAGTAAATGCTACAAGTAATGCTATAGCTAAACCGATGACAAGCCACCTCACAGGGGCTAGTAAAATATCTCTTGCTTTTTTTAATTTTGACGGTCTTTGTATGTTATCTGGTGTATTTACTACTGCTGGCATAATTAGTTTAAGTTAATATTAATGCTGCTATTGTACTACATTTTCCTTTGTTTGTCAACCAAATCTATTTTTGTTGTGAGCTACCAGGATGCTCTATAGACAATATTCCATGATTGCCAGAGAGCAAAGTGCGTGCTGAGTCACTTTGCATTAGTGCTTGTGTTGCTTCTTGTTGAGTATTTCCTGTACGCATGCTCATGCCAAATTGCAAATCTACACCATTTTTTGGAAGAAGATCGCATTGAAGTCTGAAACCAGTAGCAAAACTTTTTTGTTGGTCACGAAGACCTCCAGTCATGATTCCTTGCATGCTTACACTACAGTCATTTCCAACTGTTCTTATCATTGCTTTACCATCTCGTATACCATCATTGTTTATGTTTTTTGCCGTGACAGTCTGGTCTATAGCTTGCTTACCTTCCACTACTCGATATATTACCTCTACATTTGATTGATTATGTAGTTGACCACTTCTTGTTAATGATTGATATAAATCAGTACCTGATTGATCTTGTTCCACATCGTCCTGTTGTACTAATTTATGAGCTTCTTCTTCAACGCACTTATTGTATTTTTCTATCGTAACTGGACTTGCTGTTTGAGCTTCACCTTTTTCTATGTCTTTTTGACTAAATATATCTTTATTGATAGCTAGAAAAATAAGAAATGGTATCAGTGAAACTGCTAAATTTAATACAATGCACGGAATTAAAATCGCAGCAGCAGCTGTATAGATTAAGATTCTAGCTACGCCTTTTGCTACTTTAGATAATTTAGAATCGTTTTCTTGAGTATTAACAGCATTCAAAAAAAGCATAGTCAAACCAAAAGATAATGCTGTTATCGCAGTGGATACGATAACTGGAATAAGTAAAAAAGCATTGATTAACTTTTTTCCAGAACTAGCCGATTTACCATTCAGCTGTGTAAGATAGTTTTGGCCAGCATTAGTAATCCATTTTACACCAGATAAAACTCTTTCACTATTTTTTTTTGAAAGCTCAAATTTCATTTTCACTACCATTTTTATTTCTAATATTATGTTACAGAATTGATATTATAAGGTCAACATAAATTTTTTACTTCCATGTTTTTCTATTGTTGTTTATAATGACTATAGTTACATCACATATTTCTCTCAATTAAATACATCAATTATTTACTGCAAATTACTGGGTTTTGCATATTATCCTATAGTTTGGTTATAATCTTTTCTCAATCACTCCTAAAAATATATTTACTTTTGTGTGTAATTGTGTAGTAACTGCGTCATAAAGTTATAGGAGGTAACAATGAACTTTAAAAATTTTAGAAAAATATTAAGTGCAATTGATAAGGATACAGGTGTAAATAAAGATAACGTAATTAATAAAATAAAAGAAGTATTACAAAGGGAAGATGCAAACACGTATCAAGAGTGGGAAAATAAAAATTTTAGTATAAATCACATATTTACTCAAAGTGATCCTGATGCCGAATTTACATTATTAATTGCAGCTGCTGCAGCTGGCTATAAGGATTTAGTGAATGTTTTATTAGATAGGCATGCGGATGTTAATGTAGAAGATGAAAATAAGGAGACTGCTTTGCATCATGCCGTTTGTAGTAGATGTGTAGGTGCAGTAAATGCTCTACTAAATAGAGGTGCAGATATTAATGTAAAAGATAGAAGTGGTCAGACTCCTTTGCATTATGCTACTATACATAACTTCATAGATGTAGTAAATACTCTACTAGAAAAAGGTGCGGATGTTAATGTAGAAGATGAAAATAAGGGGACTGCTTTGCATCATGCCGCTCGTAATGGATTTATAGATGCAGTAAATGCTCTACTAAATAAAGGTGCAGATATTAATGTAAAAGATAGCAATGGTCGGGCTCCCTTGCATTATGCTACTATGTATGACCTCGTAGAGGTAATAAATGTTCTACTAAAAAAGAGGTGTATATGTTAATGTAAAAGATGGGAATATTTGTACTCCTTTGCATTATGCTACTGTAAATAACTGTGTAGAGGCAGTAGATGCTCTATTAGCGAAAGGCGCAAGTGTTCATGAAAAAGATAGTTTGCAGAAAACTCCTTTACATTATGCTGCTACAAATGGCTATGTAGAGATAGTAAATGCTCTATTAACTCAAGGTGCAAATGTTTATGAAAAAGATGAGCAGCAAAAGACTCCTTTCTATTATGCCATTATAAATCATCAGGAAGATACGGTAAAGGATATAAAATGGTTTTTGAAAAATAAGGTAGTTGAAGATAGTATGGTTGTTAGTAGTTCAGTTGCAGTGTTAGGGAGTGTTGTATCAGCGACGCTTTTGGTAACCGAGACAGTGGAAAGTACATTAACATCTGTTGCGACAGCAATAGCTATGTTTGTAACAACAGCATTAGCATCTGGTTACGCTAAATATGCAATATCGAAACTTAATGCTGAGATAAAAGAAATAAAAGAGCGACAAAACGTAATAGAAGAGTGGCAAAATGTAGATTTACAAGAAGTGTATATACATAATGTTCTTTCATAAATTTTTACTTCCGCACTTTTTCAGTGTTGCTTATAATAACTATATCTACATAATTTAGTGATGTATTTTTCTTAATTAAAAGCTTCAATTATCTATTTTAAGTTATTGAGTTTCTTGTTATAGTATCTGTCATTTCAGGGTGCTTTTTTTGTCATCCCAGTGTCACGCACTGGGATGACATCATAGGGATACTGGGATGAAGGAAAAAGAACACTGAATTCAAAATACAACGTCGTACATACCATCTGATATTTCTTAATACTGCATAATACCTCAATTATAGATTGATTAAGGACACCTTGAGTTATCTCTTTAGTTAGTCTTGCTTTACTATAAAAAACTTGTACTCTTTAAATCTATTGTTTATAAATTATAAGCTAGAATATGTTTAGTAGAACTAATATACCTTTTCTTATAGCTGGTGCTATTGCTTCTCTTACATTACTTACATCTGGAGTTTTTGCTGTAGCTCCTTATGTCGCATTTTTATCTTCAATTGCAGCTTTAAATGTAGCTCTCCCCGTTATTTTTATTTTATTCGCGCTTTCTGCAGTAGTAATTGCATTTTCATATAAAATGATTAAACAAAATAAAAAATCTCAAGAAAACTCGAAAGCTGAAGTCGAAGAGCTAAATAAAGAGTCAAGGAAAGAAGAAAATACGCTAGCTCCAATCAGAGAAGTATCAGAGGATGAAAAGGCTAAAGAAAATAAAGAGGAGTTTAGTGATCTAGAAAAAAAAGTCTATAGAATTTCAGAGAATTTTGCAACAAAAGATGAAGTGGAGGGGTTAAAAAAAGAGGTTAGTGACCTTTCTACACAGTTAATTAATAGTGCTGCAACAAAAGATGAAGTAGAAGTAAAGCTGAAGATGGAATTTTATGCAAAAGGTGAAGAAAGAGGGTGGAATACAACATTTGGTGATATTATATTACCAAATGATACAAAAGAAAAATTGGAAGAGATTTGTAAGCCGCAAAGCAATTCACAAAGCAGAGGATATCTCTTGTATGGTCCACCAGGGACTGGTAAGACTAGTATTAGTAAGGCAATTGCAAATCAAACTAAATCTCTATCTGCGTTTATATCTATTTCTGCATCTTGTTTGTCTAATAAATCGAATATAGATCAAGTTTTTGAGAAAGCAGAGACAAACAGTCCTTGTCTAATTTTTATAGATGAGATTGACGGAATTGGTAAAAAGCGCACTTCCAGTGAGAATGCAGGACCTTTAACTCATTTACTCACTAAATTGGATAAAGAGTCTTTATCCTCAAAAAATATAACGGTAGTTGCTGCAACTAATCATAAGGATCATTTAGATCCTGCGCTTATTAGGGGTGGTCGCTTGGATATCCATATTGAAATTTCTGCACTAAACAACGATACACGTAGAAAAATACTAAGGGAATACCTGAAATTAAAATCTCAAGACATTGAAACCATTGTAACTAATACTAATGGTTTTTCAGCAGCAAATCTGATTGCTTTAATCGATCATATAAATGAGAATGAGCGAAAAGTAAAAGAAAACGGGCAAAGAAGGATTCCTTTTTCTACTTTATGTAAAAAATTTAAGAGTGAACATAATATTGAAGATAGGCAGAATAAGAAACATAGTAACAGTAAAACTAAAGATGAAAACAATAATACACGAAAGTTTTTGTCTGAAAGCTCATCAGTGAGCTCTTTATTGAGTGATGTTTTTTCTCAAGAAAGTATGCAGCAAATCCACTCACAAGGAGCATGAACTCAAAATTGTTCAGGGTAAAATTTTAAGTGTTTTATCAAAATAGCTTGATAAAACGCAAAACTCATACACGCTAACCCAAACCTCACCAACCACTGCTATGACACCGTCATAAAGGAACTAGTATCTGCTACTGGGATGACAGGGAAGGATGCCATTCGCTGATCTTACAGCTCAGCAATTTCAAAAAATCTATCAAAAAGGAGAATATTATGTCCACAATAGTTTTATCATCGATTTTTAGTCAAGCCGGTAGTGTTTTTGGTCCAATTGGCCAAATTATCGGTTCGGAACTTGGTGCTCTTCTTGGTGCGCAGCTGGGTAATGCAATATTTGATCTTGATGCCGAACAAAAGGTGACACATGGGGCGAGACTAAAAAATCTGCAAGTTCAAACCTCAACCTACGGCAGAACGATCCCAATTATCTATGGCACTGCTCGCGTTGCAGGAAACATTATTTGGGCACAGCCAATCAAAGAAGAATCAATAACCACCAAAGTTGGAAGGGGTATAAATGTTGCGTACAACTACTATGCAACGCTTGCAATTGCAATCTGCAAAGGGGAAGTAGAAAAATTAAATCGAATCTGGGCAGATACAAAATCACTTAGTTTTGATGAAATAGATTATACTTTTTACCACGGCAGAGAAGACCAAAATCCTGATCCATTCATATCTTCTATTGAGGGAGAAAAAAACGTGCCGGCTTATAGAGGAATATCTTATATAGTAATCAAAAATTTTCCTTTGCTAGACTATAACAATCGTGTTCCAGTTTTTACATTTGAAGTGCAAACTGCACTGAAGCCCAGTGGGTTTTCAATAGCGGAAAATATTGCGAATATCAATATCATACCAGGTTCAGGTGAATTTGTGTATGATACGAAAATACAGAAGAAAATTGCGCGAGAAAAAATAAGCAGTAGCCAATATATTCCATACGGACTTGCACAAAGAGTAAATCACAATAATCACACAAAAAAGAGCGATGCAATGCTTTCTTTGGATCAATTGAAAGAAGGTTTGCCAAATGTTGAGTGGGCATCGGTAGTGGTTAATTGGTTTGCAAGTAGTTTAAATATCAAAGATTGTAAAATATATCCTGCAGTTGAATTTCAAGACGATTCTGCGATAGTGCCTGATGATTGGCAAGTGGGAAATATTACCAGAGGTAATGCGCAGCTTATTTCAAGGGATGATAATGGCAATCCAAGATATGGCGGCACAGTTAGTGATGCAGCGCTAATAAGATATATAGAAGAGCTGCATAGCAGAGGTTATAAGGTAATGCTCTACCCAATGTTCTTGCTTGACACAGAAAACAAAGAGTGGCGAGGAAAATTGAGCGGGCCCCCTGAAGATATAAGTGATTTTTTTGAGAATCAGTACAATAAATTCATAGAACATTATGCGATCATTGCCAAAAGGACTAAAGTAGAAGGGTTTATCATTGGTTCTGAGTTTGCTCAGCTTACAAAAGTAAAAGATGCTCAAGGTAATTATTCCGCAGTGGCAGAGCTAGTTAAACTTGCAAAGCGAATAAAACTTCAGCTTGGGAAAGAAGTAACTGTAACTTACGCTGCCGATTGGAGCGAGTATCATTCATATGATGGTTGGTATAATATGGATGAACTTTGGTCTTCGGAATTCATCGACGTTGTTGGCATCGATGCTTATTTTCCACTTACCGATGGCGAAGAGCCTCCTTTTAGCTATTCTGCGGAAGATGTAATCGATGGTTGGAGCAGTGGAGTGGGGTATGACTATTTCTATGATTACTCAAAGAATGAACCTGAGAAAATAAAGTATAATGACAGCAGATACGCATGGAAAAACATAGAAAAATGGTGGAATGAAGCTCATGTAAACCCAGATGGCAGTAAAACAAAATGGCAACCAAAGATGAAAAAAATATGGTTTACTGAGTATGGATTCCCCAGTATGAATGGTTGCACTAATGAGCCAAACGTATTTGTTGATAAAGGCAGCATAGAGAGCAAATATCCACGATATTCAAACGGAGAGGTGAGCTTTCT
Organism: Wolbachia endosymbiont of Cylisticus convexus; assembly: GCF_003344345.1. The sequence goes on from NZ_QPIP01000008.1 coordinate 21,806, forward strand.
TTCACAAAAAATTGCAATTGAAGGCACACTAAAAAAGTGGCGAAATTCAGAAATGGTGGAAAAAATGTTTCTCTGGGCATGGGATGCAAGGCCATTTCCATATTTTCCCAACTTGTGTGATGTGTGGGCTGACTGCCATAACTGGCAGACCGGGCATTGGACTGAGGGAAAAATTTCACAGCTTAATATTTCCGATATTTTGTCTAATCTATTGCAAAAGGCAGGCTTAAAAAGCGATCAGTTTGATACAAGTGATGTCAAAGGATTGTTGTCTGGGTATGTAATAAACGATCAACAACCTGTACGTTCAATTATTAAAATGCTACAAAGTTGCTATTTTTTTGATGTTGTTGAACAGAATTCTAAACTGAAATTTATTCAAAAGGGCAGGGGAGTTACAACTGAGATATCAGTTGAAGAAACTGTTTTCAATCACAATCCCAGGCTGATACAGCTTAGTCAATTAGATTTAAACAATAGGATTAACATCGTTTATTTTAACCGCAACTTCGGTTATCCAATTGATGTTAAATATTCTGAGCTGCCAAAGCAGGGCAATGCTGCAACGGTTGAAATACCGCTAATTATGGAGGAGGGGGAGGCGCAAAATATAGCTGAAGTTTTACTTTATTCTTCATGGCAAGAGAGAAATATATACAATTTTAAGCTGCCGATAAAATATGCGTGGCTTTTGCCAAGTGATATCATAACAATTTCAGATGGTGAGAAAAAGCATACAGTAAGAATTGTAAAGACGAAATTTGAAAGCATGGCTACTCAAATCATTGCTGTTGGTTACGACAGCTCTATATACAAGCTCTCTTTTCCTTCAACAAGATCACTTATGCTCAAAGAATATCCTCCTTCTCATATCAGTAAAACCATTATAGAAATAATAGATTTACCGTATGTTAAAGACAATATCGCAAATTTTACTTTAATTGGCGAAGAAGAGAATTGGAAAGGAGCAACGCTCTTTATTTCGTACAATGATAAAGATTATAAGCCTATCGCAAGCGCAAACAAACAATCTACTTACGGATATGTAATGGAATCTACCGGTGACGAAATTGTAGTGGTATTACGCTTTGGTGAGCTGGATGTCATTAGTCCAACTGTGTTAGCACTGGTTGGCAAAGAGGTAATAAAGTTCGAAAGTGCCAAGCTTATAGATAAGAATAAATATCAGCTTAGTAGCCTTATTAGAGGGCAAGAAGGCACTAAGAAATATGAACACACTGCAGGTGAAAAATTCATTCTACTTGATGATTCAATAATTTCTTTTGAAGTGCAATCAGGGAGAAAATTTTACCTTAAAGCAGTTACTTATGGCGATTCATTGGATAATACGGAAGCGAAACTATTGATCAAGAACTTCGTTCAATTAGCTAACTAACAGGTATATTGATTTGCATTTTTTTTAAAAATCTACTATATTATTAATATAGTAAGGTAAAATTATGGCTAATAATATAAAAGAATTATCAAATGAAGCACCAATAATACTAACATGGGTGCCAAGAGTACGTGGTGCATCTTTACCAGATGGTAAAAATAGTACCCTTAATTATTTAGAAATAATTAAAAATCATAAATTAATAAATAAAGAGGAGCGGGACATATATTTGGTTATCAACGGTCCTGGGTTCGAAGAAAATCAAATAGATGATTTAAAGCGTGAACTGAAAGGAATTAAAGGAGTACACGTTGTAGATTTACACCAATATGACTGGAGTGAAATAGATCAAGATTGGAAAATAGATGGCAAAGATATTAGTATAAAAGACTTCTTTAGAGATATGTACAATATGCAAGAAGAGCAAAGAATGTATTTTGCCATTGAAATAGATACTTTTAGATTAATTGCTCTAGCGCTACTGAAGCAGTTTACGGAACATGAGGGTGGAATATATATAGACTTTGATTCTTTAGAAGCTATTAATAGTTTTAGTATAAGAAGATTTGGTTGTATTCGACCTGTTAGTATAGGGAGAGAGATAGAAATCCCTATGGGAATTTTGTTAGGAGATATTCGGCAAATTTTCGTTCGTGATAAAAAGGGGAACGAATTAATGTATAATGATATGATGGACATAGAAGATTTCAGTAGTGACGATGAATATAAAGTTACAAAGTTATGTGCAAATAATGATTGTATTGCAATAGATAGTCCAGATATAGTAATTAATATTTTATCTTTATATAAAGGTAAAATATTAACTCAAAAAGTGATGTGTCAAAAGATTGAAGAAGCCTTATCTTTAGTAACAGAAGCGAAGCTTGATGAAGAGGTTTCTGTATTCCTGAGTAATGAAGAACATAGAAATGCTCTAGTAGAAAGGAAAAAGGAAAATTTAAAAAGTTGTATTACAAGCTTTAAAAATAATGGAATACAAGCGCTATATAATATGAAAAATTTTGGCTGCATTGTTGGTAAATTTAATTTAGCTCAAAAGAGCGTAGTAATGACTATTAGTGAACAGTTAATTGGCGAGGAAGTAAGCAAGTGCCGATTATTCTCTTTTGGCCATAATCATGGTAATTATGTTCCCTTACAGATGGGCAATTTATCTTGGACAAGAGGGAATGATTTATACTATGCAGAAAGCAATTTGGAAGAAACAGAAGTAGACCAGGCAGCAATGGAAAAGCTATCCCTTGCATAACAGTTATTAAGAACTTTCTATATTAAAAATAGAAAGTTCTTTAAAGCAGAGACTGAAAACTTTAACTTATGACGGAGGCAAAAGTTCTAAAAATTGACAATTAACACAATATTTGCTAACATTAATATAAATAATAGATGGTATAATATGTCAAAAGGAATGGTTAATGCACTAAAGACTCAAACGAAGAAGCTTAAGTATACTGATTTAAAAGCTGCAACAAAAAAAACAAGAAACAAGGATAGCATTAGTTCTGGTCATTCAACATATGTTGATCTTGAAAGAGAACAAGACCTTACTATTAATGGGCAAGTAATAACTAATAAGTTTATCAACGAACTATGTTCAAAACATGAGAATATGATTCTAGAAGGTGAAAATGGGCAGCACAACTATCGTCCATTTCTCAAGCAAATTTTCGTAGAAATGTTCGAACATGTTGGTGCATCAATTCCCAATAACTCTATTATTGAAGAGTTGATAACTAATTATAATCAGGCAGGATATTCTAGTTATTTGTCTTATCAGCGGCAGAGTGCTCTTAACCCGTTTGGTTTGTTGATACTAGACAATGAAAATGAACGAAGAATTGTTGTGGATTGTAATAAACCTGATTGTTTAGAGTGCAGTTTTAGTTACAGAACTAAATATGTCTATGATGATCATCTGATTATAAAATGCAATTTATCCTGTTCAGCAGAGTTTCAACTGCAATTTAAGGATGGAAATGTGACATATGAAGATGGTAAAGTGCTGCTTACAATCCCTAAAGAGTTAGAAGATTACAAAGCTGGTGATGACAGTCTGCTCGATAAGCTTACTGATATTATTAACAAGCTTGTTGAATACTTTAAAAAGCTCTGCGAGAAATTGGGCTTTAAGTTTGATACAAAAGTAGAGTATAATTCTGAGTGTAATATAAAGATAGAGCACAATCTTGGCAAGCCACTGAAGGCGATAGATGAGCCAGATGTATATGTCGTTAATGGATTAAAGCCCAAAGCACAGTAAAATCATCTTCTTTTAGGTAATACAGAAGCGAAAAGATCTTGGTTGAATCTTTTTACTAAGGTTTTATTATAGTGTGAGCATTAATGTATTGAGATGGTTGGCGATGTAAAAAAATTATCTTATTTTAGATCAAGATTTCTTAAAAAATAAATGTAACAAATAAGATATCTACCTTAAAGTATCTGTTCAGATACATGTGAAACCAGTGCTTACTTTCTTGTCATCCAAGTAGCTGACACTGGGATCCAACTAAGTTGGTAAACACTTTACAACGTTTTTTGTGCAAAAGGACTGGATGCCAGTGTCAGCTACTTTCATGACACCCATTTGTTCCTATGTTTTCGTCTACCTTATTTTGCCACTCTGCTGAACAGATACACCTTAAATGGTTGCTATATTGGGCGTATTCTCTTAACTTGACGCATATGCTTTTTTGAACATTCCCTTTAATTTTACAAAACATGAAATTTCTTATTGACAATAATCATAGGAGATTGGAATGACAAGAGGGGAACATATCGTATAATTAGCTATAGCAATTTACTTGTGAATAAACTCCATTTGCATTTCTTGTATACTACTTTCTATTTGTTTTATTTGCTCTATCAATTTTTCCTCTAAATCTAAATTACCGCTCAACCTTGCTTTGATTTTTTCCTTTTGTAATACATTTAATTCTTTGAGTAATACTATGTTATTCCATACAATTTCTGCAGATTTTCTCTCGTTTAATTGGCTGCTCAGTACATTAGTTTTTTCAAGTATAAACTTTATGACGTTAAGTTGTTCTAATTCTTGTGATAAAACTTTTTTACTGAGTTCGCTTTCGTTATTTGTTACATCAATTATACGCTGTTGTAATCTTTTCATTTCTATATTAGTAAATTCAAAATGGGAGAATTGCTCGAAAAGTATAGGACGATTTAAAAGTTCAGGGAAGTCTATTACTATACGCAGGATTATAGCCTGATTTTGCTCTGCTTCAATCAACTCTGGAGATTTGTTGTAGAGATACTCCTCCTTTGCTTCTCTCAGTCTACTTTTAAAAATTTGCTTTTTGAAGCTACTTCTCAGTTCGTTAGCTTTATTGTAAAAATAATCTCTATAATACCTTCTAATACTACTGTTACTGATAGCATTTACATATTCCATGAACTTGTGCTCAAGAATTGAATATTTTTCCGGAACAAATTTGTCATAATTTTGCAAATTGCTATCGATTATGTGATGCCATAAATACTCAGAATGAAGTTTCGTTGAGTGGTTAAAAGCAGAGAGTACGTCTTCTGTCTTATATTCTAGCTCATTGCATATATCGTATGGGTCCTTATTGCTTGGCAAAGTCACGAACTTTAATGTGTATCCAGGCTCCAGTATCGGCAGAACAAGCTCTGCAATTCGAATAGCAGCATGACGTCCGGCACTATCGCCATCCATACAGATGGGGATTTCTTTAGCAAATCTCCACAGGTTTTTTATCTGTTCTGCAGAAATCGCAGTGCCAAGCGGAGCAACTGTATTGCTAATTCCAGCTTGATGCAGTGCTATCACGTCCATATACCCTTCAACAACAAATGCATGTTGTTTTTTGCGTATTTCACTCAGGGCAAAGTTTAACCCGTATAAATTCTCTCTCTTCTTAAATAATTGGCTCTCTGGGCTGTTTAAATATTTCGGCTGTTGCTCAGGACTCAGCGCACGTCCACCAAAACCAATAACTTTTCCTGGAATGCTCTGTATAGGAAACATGAGTCGATCATAGAAATAATCGCGAAAATTTCTATTTATCAACCCAACATTAGCCAAAATTTTGTCTTCAATACCGGAAGAGTTCAAATATTCTCTTAAACCAGAGCTTGGTGCATAACCTATTCTAAATTTATCTATGATTTTAGGTGATATCTTACGCTGCTTAAGATAATCGACCACTCCCTGATTTTGCTGTACAAACCAATTTGCAGCTAAATCCAGTGCTGAAGACAGTTTGTCGTTTTCTTTAGCAACGCTGAGGTTTTGGGGTAACTCAACACCTGCAACAGACGCCAACTTTTCCAACGCTTCCTTAAAACTTAAGCCCTCAGTTTGTGAAATAAATTCAAACGCATCACCATGAGCTGAGCAACCGAAACAGTAATATAAGCCCTTAATATTGCTGACCGAAAAAGATGGAGTTTTTTCGTTATGAAATGGGCAGAGTCCAACAAAACTATCTCCTCTTTTTATTAGCCTGACTTTTTTGCCTACTATGTCGGACAACAATAATTTTGACTTTATAATATCTATATGATCCATTTTACCGAATTAGTAGTGGTAGGATAAAAATTATATAGAATTTATGCTGTCCTGACTCGAAATTTATTTCAAGCTTCGAAGCTTTAAAAAGGTCAGAAGTACTAGACTGCTTGACAAAAAACCCAAAATAAATTATCCATGTTAGATGCCTTGAAGTCATAGTTTCTTATATGTCAGATGTAATATCGATTGCCTCGGACCATGCCGGTTATGAATTAAAATCAGAGATAAAGTCTTACCTAGAAACCCTGGGTTATGCAGTGGTAGATTGTGGCTGCACTGCTGAGCAAAAGAGTGTAGATTATCCAGACTATGCTGTCAAAATTGTAGAAGATATAACAAATAAAAAAGCAAATTACGGGATATTAATTTGCGGTACGGGCCTTGGTATGAGTACCGTAGCAAATCGTTTTGAAGGAATCTACGCCGCTTTATGTAGTAGTGTTGAGATCGCAAAATTAGCTCGCGAGCATGGTAACGCAAATATACTGTGTCTCGGTGCAGGATTTACTGCAAGTGAATTAGCAAAAGATATAGTAAAAAAATTCCTCGAAACAGAATTTTCAAAAGAAAGTAGACATAAAGAACGCCTTGATAAGCTCTGCAATATCAGCAAAAAAAAACCACACAAACTTATAACGGAGATGAAATATCAAAATTCGCTAAAATAGCAGGTGAATGGTGGAATGAAAATGGCAAATTCAGGCCTTTGCACATGATGAATCCTGTGAGAGTATCATACATTATTGAGAAAATAAAAGAGTTAAAAAAATGCGATTTAAAAGAACTATCATTACTTGATGTCGGCTGTGGTGGAGGCATTTTGTCAGAGTCAATGGCGCGTATTGGCATTGACGTTGAGGGAATAGATGTATGTGAGGAAAATATAAAAATTGCACAGTCACACGCGAAGAAAGTAGGGTTAAATATAGAATATACACACACTAGCATTGAAGAGCTAAGCAATGACAAAAAGTACGATGTGGTTTTGTTGATGGAAGTAGTTGAACATGTGGATAATTTAGAGTTTTTCATGAAAAAAGCAATAGCACTGTTGAAACCAGAAGGGCTAATTTTTATATCGACGATAAATAGAACTATTAAATCCTTCTGTCTTGCGATAATTGGTGCAGAGTACATATTAAACTGGCTGCCTAAGGGTACTCATAACTGGAACAAATTTCTCAAGCCGTCAGAAATTGCAAATTACCTAAGAGAAAACAATGTTACGCTGCAAAACATGGCTGGTATGGAGTATGACGCAATAAAGCGTGAATGGAACTTAACCAAAGGTGTGGATGTCAATTATATACTTTGTGGAAACGTTATAATTTAAAATAATTTTGATTTCATTCAAGCACTAAGGATGGAAGAAAGTAATGCAAATATTTTAGGCAGTTTTACTTTACTTAGCAACTAATTTACCATATGTATGTCCATAGGATATCGCTATATTAGAATATGTTACAACTACTAACCTTACTTGCTGTTATCACTTCAGTTGCACTCTTTGGTTATTTGGTTCCCATGGAAGTGAAAGCCTTCTTGTATTCAATGAGCCTTAGTATAAAAGAGGTTTTGCTATTTATAATGCCTTTTATTGTTTTTGCATTAATCTTTAGCAGTGTTAACAATTTTAAGCAGTCGGCTATAAAGTTTATATTGTTACTTATTATAACGATTTTCTTGTCGAATCTGGCTTCAAGTTTAATAGCTTATTCTGTTGGGCATTTTATCATACAAAACACTTATTCAATACAAGATATAATGTATGAAGAAACAATTGTTCCTTTATGGTCGTTTAGGCTGCCTGCATTGCTTTCTAATTTTTATGCCCTTGCTTGTGGATTTATGTCCAGCATAGTAGTGTCCACACTTTTACCCAAGAAAAGCAAAGAGCTCTCGAGCAAAATATCAGACTTAACTCTTTTCATTTTGAAGACATTTTTGACGCCGATTATTCCAATATTTGTACTTGGGCTTGCTTTAAAAATGCAACATGATCAGGTTTTATCTATAATATTTAAGGATTACTCAATAATTTTCATTATTATAGCATCTGTAACCTACCTTTATGTTTTTCTCTTATATGGAGCAGCAAATTCATTCAAGATCACAAGCTGGATAGCTAGCATGGGCAATATGATACCGGCATTTATTACTGCAATGAGCACAATGTCTAGTAATGCAACTATGCCGCTTACTCTTGAAGGAAGCAAAAAAAATGTAAAGCAACCTGACATAGCATCGTCTGTTGTGCCAATAACTGCTAGCTTTCATTTAGTAGGTGATTGTTTTTTTATCATAATATTATCAATGATAACTGCCTCCGGTTATTCATTATGCACAACAGACTATGTAACTTTCCTTTTCTACTTTTTGTTATTTAAATTTGCTATCGTTGCAGTTCCAGCGGGAGGGATTATGGTAATGCTACCTATTCTTGAGAAGTATCTTAAATTCTCTCCGGAGATGCTTTCATTAATCACAGCATTGTATATAGTGTTTGATCCAATAATAACTTCAGCAAATGTTATGGGTAATGGTGCATTTACTATGATGTTTACAAAACTCTATGATAAACTTAAGTAATGTCCATTCTAGCGATTGACACTGTAGGTACTGGTAGCTCAATAGCAATAGTTGATTATGATGGTAATTGTTTTGTAGAGCGCAATTCCGCCAGCAACAATCATGTAGAATCATTTTTTCAAATTCTGAATACTTTGTTTGATAAGCACAATTATAATTATGATAAAATAGATCATTTAGTGGTAGTAGTTGGACCAGGAAGTTTCACTGGAATTAGAGTTGGTATATCAGCAGCACAAGGTATAAACCTTGCTACAAATAAGCCATTATACGGAGTTAGTGCGCTGGAGATTCAAGCATATGCAATATCGTTGCTTTGTGCAAATAGCAAAAAAAATATTAAAGCTATAATTGAAGATGATCAAAGGTTTTATACGCAGTTATTTGATTTCAATTTGTCACCGCTATCAAATCCAGCTGTAGTAAGTGAACTCCAGTCTGAAACGGACTGCATTACATATATGGATTGCAGTTTACCGAAGTTAGATGCTAGCCATGCAGGACTATTAGTCTGTTATAGACTAGAAAATAAACAAAAATTAAATGGAGTCGAAGCTCTATATTTAAATGAGCCTCAGTATATGAAATTGTCGTCTTTTGTGTAAACGCTGTCAATTTGGCCAAGTCTGTACATATGACTTATTACTTCTTCGGCTACTTCTTTTATGCTCATATTTGAATTTTCTATCTCTATAGCATTCGGTGGTACAAATAAATCTTCTACCCTAAATTTAATACTATTTATATCAATAACCTTTCTATTTTTTCTTTGCTTTTTTAATGCATTACGCTCTTGTAATGTCAATGGATTACATCTAAGTACTATAGGAAGGATTTTTGTGCCCATTTTTTTACTAAGCTCTACTACTGAGTTATAAATTTTTACGTTGTAATCATTATTTTTCATTAACTCATCAATAAATATATAATTTTTTGAGTCAATTGGATAGGCTTCTATTGCCCGAAGCATAACGTGTACAGTGTTATATATTTTATCTTGAACTTCTTTGGGAGTTTGATTATGCTCAAAGGCGTCATTGTATATTGGGTAAATTTGAGTGTTGTTATAAAAGTGACTATTTACAATTACTGCATTTATCGTACTGGATAATGTTACTGCTGTGGAAAGTTTACCACTTCCTGAAAGACCAGTGATATATATGAAGAACTTTATTAGCTGTTTTTTTATGTGAATATTTACCATATTATTTTTAATGTTAAAACCTACATTTATAATAACATAAAAATAAAGCTTTAAAACATATGAAATATTACATAAAAAGTCGTTTTTGTAGTTAAAATATTATGTAATCTAAAAACATAAACTCTAATCACTTAAGACAAGTGATAGTGTAAGAGTGCTTAGTATTTAGACGTAGGCTTACTTTTTATTTTATAACAAACTTTTTTTCATGTATAAATCTTTAGAAAATCTTAGTCAGTGGTTATGTTGTTAACAAATAGTGAGTTGAAAAGAGGCCTAGTCGACGCCTATCAGATCTTGTCTTACCTTAAACTAGATGATCATACATATACTCATCTCTCCGTACGTTCTGAAGATAAAAAGTCATTTTATGTTTATCCGTTTGGTATACGTTTTGACGAAGTGGATGAAAGTTCACTAATGAAAGTATCGTTTGATGGAAATATAATCGAAGGTAAAGAATATCAATATAATAAAACTGGCTATGTAATCCATGGCTTTATTTATCAAGCAAGGCAAGATATTCAAGCAGTTTTTCACCTGCATACACCTTCTATTGTAGCAGTTTCTTCTCTCAAGGATGGACTACTTCCAACAAGTCAGTGGGCACTACACTTTTATAATAAGGTATCTTACCATGATTATAATTCCCTTGCACTTGATGATGCGGAAGGAAAGAGATTAATAGCTGACTTTAAAGAAAATTTTGTGATGTTAATGTGCAATCATGGATCTATAACATGTGGTCGGACTATACAAGAAGCAATGTTTTACACATATCACTTAGAACAAGCTTGCAAAACTCAATGCTTGACGCTAGCAATGAATAGGGAGTTGTCAATTCCAAGTGAAGAAATTTGCTCAAAAGCTGTAAAGGATCTTTTGTCTTTCGAAAGCAATCTTGGTGAGAGGGATTGGCACGCATGGGTTAGGCTGATTAAAGGTAAGTTATAAGAGGTGTAATAGTTTAGACTTAATCTAACAGACAAGAATTAACTGACAGAAGAATTGAAAATTAATATCAGCAAATCTACAGCATATGCAAAAGATGAAATTTTCATATATTACACCAAGACCAGTTCATAATCGACAAGATAAAAGCAAACAAGAGGAATTCAAAAAAAATCTCAATGGAGCTATTAGCAAGTATCCAGAAAAAGAGCTATTTTTCTTTGGGAGAGTAGACCGGCGGAACTTCCCCACCAGTCTCTCGCAAAACTGTACGTAAACCTCTCGGTTTATACAGCTTCCATTATTTAGCCTTTTTGACCCTAAACCTAGTGTTCAATGATAGAAAATATTTGGAGACCTCTTTCTCACTCTTCCTAGAAATTGTCTTGCTAGTCTTCCATGTTTCCGAAGTCTCTTATATTTTGTCCTGGCCCATTTTATTAGGTGTCTCTCTATATTCCTGAGAGATGGATACATCTCTGATTTATAAAACCTGCCATAGCCAGCCTCTGACTATTGGATCTATCTTCTTCGATATTTCCTCCAGTGTTGTATATACAATCCGGTGTATTTTCCACGACCTTATTGTCCTAGTAATCTTTTTCTTGGCTTTATTGCTAATTGCCGGTAAAAATGAGACTGCTAGCCATAAGTGTTGAAAGTATCAAAAATGGCGTGATATAAGGTGATCAACGGCATGTAAGTTACCTCCTGATAGTAAAACAATTGAACGTAAAAAAGAGTCATTAAGATCTAATGTAAACTGTAATAGTGCTATCTTAAATCCGTCTAAGTTATTTCTTATTTTATAAACAAGAAATAATAAAGCTGTAATAATAATCATATAAATATACACTTTCATTCCATTCATGTCATGGCTTAAAAAATGCTTATATCCGAGGTTTTGCTTGATAAATTTGAAAAATACTTCTATATCCCACCTGCGTCTGTATATTTGTGTTACTTCATAAGCCGGTATTTCAAATAAGTTGGTCAAAAACCATATTTCATCTTCTGTTCTATTTTTAATTTTTATTAGTCGTACTTGCTATTGCTCTGCTTCCGCTGTAAAGATTCACTATATTATCTTCCAAAATTTCCGATCCATCTGGTTGTTGTTTTTGCGTAATTTCATTCTCTCTTATAACGCAGTACCTTCTTTTTAAGTATGTTCTTGTGATAAATTTGTATTCCTTTTTGTCAAACTCAGTGAAAGTTGCAACTTTTGCAATCCTTCTATCAAACAATAAAATATCCTCTTTTTTAACTTTAGCTTCATTAATTGCTCTAACCAGCGCTATATCTTCGCTACTTTCTTCTTGCCCTTGACAAAATCTTATACTCGTCGGTAATTGGCCTTTTAATCCAACGCTTACTTTGACTTGACTGTCATTGCTTTTACCACCTATTTTTAACCCATCTTTTATAAGGTACCCTGATAAATTTATAATTGTTGAATCGAATCTATGTAAGTTATGTGACGTTTTTCTGGGCAATAATTTTTCCACTTTGTTTATTAAATCGATATATACACCTTTAAAATAATCAGAACTTTTAACCTTTTCGATAAGCCACTGTATGTAACTGTACTTTTATCATCATTTTTATCTATCACACACCTATTTATTACCATTTCTAGTGCTCTTAAGCTTGTTTTCTGACCCATTAATATTAGCTTCATTAAGCCTTTAAATATTATTTTACCAACTAACTTAGTATTACATTTATCTACCTCTGTTGATTTTCCTAGTCTTTCCAAATCCTCGTCTTTTAGTTAAGTTTAGTATTCTTTCTATTTGATCCATTATTGCCTCCATTTTTCTTTAATAATAGCTCTTTTATCTTCTTCTTATGACACTTTCAACA
>NZ_QPIP01000009.1 GCF_003344345.1 Wolbachia endosymbiont of Cylisticus convexus
TATTTATACATGCTTTGGCAATTATTTGATCTACATTTGGTCCAAGGCCCTTTTTCAGTATTTTGGTAGGCTTTCATATCGCACTTGGTGTGCTAGCATACGCGACTATTCTAGCCTTTCCTTTGCCTCAAGGTGAGATAACCTTCGGTAGGGAAAACAATAAGATTAAAACTTAAAGTTAATGTATGTACCTTTTAAAAGCTAATGTCTGCTTTAATAAATCATTCCTTTCATTTATTAAATTACGCGGCCGTATATATTTTTCCTCAATTTCCCTCATCTCCCTTTCTCGTTCTTTGATGCTTGCTCCCATAATTTCTGCTAAGTACTTACTTTTTCCTCCCTCAAGCTCTGATTTTAGTCTCCTCACTTTGTATTCTAATTCATCAAATCTTTCATGCTTTTCTAAAAGTTCCATCATTTCGTTTATTTTACTTAATAGCTCTTTCTCTTTGGTATTTTCCGCAATCAAAGAAAGTAAAAATTTATCTATTTGATAATCAACATCTGCTTGGGATGCAAATGACTCTATTGGATTTTCTTGATATTTAAAATCGCATAAAAAGCTGACAAACCTTATCTTCTTCTCAAGGTAATTTTTCATATCTTTTGAAAGATTTTTTTCCAGTTCTTTGTAGCCTTTTGATAGAAATGTTTCTAGCTCTTTTAAGTAATCTGAGTTTAGCTTGCGTACCTTTTTAGCGTTATCAGATAACACAATTATTAGCAAATGCTTTATTATCTCAATATCACTTGATTTTATTGCCTGGTACAACGCTTTTTCTCTATCTTCCTTCACATCATACAATTCTGATGAATCGCTCAAGCTGAATAAGTAATTTACTTCACTACCATCTTTTTTAGGATAGACTATAACATTCACTTCTCGCAGTGGATGGTCATCATTAAATTCCTTCAGTAATTCTTGCTCAGTAGTTTCTTCTATAGCAACGGCTGCATTACTTAGCTTTTTAAGCTGATTTATATCACTACTTTCTTTTTTAAGTAAAATTTTTGCTTCTTTCAGCAACCTTCTATAGTTAGTAATTTTTTCTTCATTGCTTAGTGCTAAAAAAGTATTGCTTGAGCTGCTCAGAACTATATGATAAAAACTCCATTGCCTTTACCGTTACAGTAACCCATTCTCATGAAAACTGAAACAATTTTCTTTTCCACAGAGAGTTAAACAAAGGTTTGAAAAAGGGTGAAGTGAAACCACCCCATTTCAATTCTAGTATCACATTAAGCCATTATCATAAAAACTAAAGTGACTTTTTTCTGTTATTATTACATGATCCATTAATTTGATTCCTACATTATCACATGCCAACTCTAATTTCCGTGTATTCTTTTCATCTTCCTCAGATGGTTCTTGGTCTCCGCTCGGATGATTATGTGCTACTATAGCAGACATTGCTTCGACCAATAATCCCCTTTTGACTATTTCTCTTATGTAAAAAGGTGTTTTGTTTACAGTTCCGGTGTCTTGAACATACTCGTGCACCAAACGGTTACCTGGATCCAAGTATATCACTCGTAAGCCTTCTTTTCTGAACTGCCCTATTGTTGCCTTCAAGTACTCTATTAGCTTTTCTCTATTATCCATAATTGATAACTCTTCTAATTTGCCTTTCAGTATCCTTTTTATAATTTCTCTCACACATTGAATACTTGCTACAGATGCATCATTCATTCCTACAACGCTTTTTAGCTCATAAAGATCAGCACTAATTACTTTTCCCACACTATTGAACAGCGCTATTAGTTTCTCTGCAACATTTCTGCTTTCTCCTTTTTCGCATACAGAATACAGTATAAGTTCCAATAGTTCATGGTCAAGTAAAGATCTACCTCTGCTTGATAAAATACGAGTTTCTAATTTCCCTTTTCTTTTATCCTCACTATTATTCATAAAAACCTCCAAGATCAACATTATATACAAATTCAGCGCCAGCTTTCTGACGCAATAGTTCTCGAGGAATAACTCTTTTGAACTCTAAATTTGCAATGTTGTCCTTGTTGCTTTAAAAGCTGGAATACCATTTGCCATGTGAATTTGTGCATTGACATTTACTGTGCTGATTCCCTGAAGTGCAACGGTATTTATATTTGCAATCATACTATATTATATAAAGTTATTAATATAGTATATTGACAAAGTAACGAAGTAAACAGTAGCTGTTAAAAGTGGTTTAATTTAGCAAAAAAGTGTAGTACTCTATCACTTTGCTGATTATATATGTTTATAAGGGTAATCGCTTTCCTTTTGCTATACTCAAGCGCAGTTTTCTGTAGTGATTGTAACTTTAACTTACCGTATCGTGGGCTCAGTTGTGATTTGGATCTATCATATAAAAATTTAAGTAATATAAAGAAATTATTGAATAACAACGATAAGTTCGTTGCGCTTACGTTTGATGATGGGCCGTCTTATAATAGAGCAAGAGATATTATTAATATTCTGGAGAGTAATAAAACAAAAGCGACATTTTTTTTGCTTGGTGAACGCATAAATAAAAAAACATCTAAAATAGTAGAAAAAATCCATCAAGCAGGTCATGAATTAGGTAATCATTCTTGGTCGCATAGGAAGTTGACATCACTTTCAAGTGAGGAGCAATTGCAAGAATTGGAAAAGACAAATGTAGCAATTAAAAATGCAACAGAACAGAATGTAAAATGGTTTCGTCCACCATATGGATGTCACAATGATAATTTGATCGAAAATACTAATCGATTAAATATGTATTCCATATTATGGACAATTGACTCTCTGGACTGGCAAGGCGATAAATCAGAGATTTTAATTGAAAGAATTGTAAGCAACGCACATAATGGAGCAATTATATTATTCCATGATCACGATAACAAATCAAATACAGTTGAAGCTTTACCTCAGATTGTTGAAATACTAAAAAAATCAGGTTACGAGTTTGTTACCTTAAGTGAGTGGGAGGAAAGGGTTTGTAATGTAGTGAAAGCTAGAAATGTGCCAATAAAAGGAGGAAGAGGAGTGCATTTTAAAGGAATCCTATGTGGACAAAAAACAAGGTCTTCAACCGCAGAGCATTTATATTAGGCGGTATTCAGCTTACTATTTCTGCTATTTTTAGTTGTAGGTTGTATAATTTACAAATACGAAACAGACAAAAATACAAAGTGCTATCTGATAGTAATAGGGTACAAGTCGCTACTATTATGCCTAAACGAGGCAGAATTTTGGATAGGAATAGCGCTGAACTCGCAGTAAACAAAATTTCGTATATTGTTTTGTTTGATGGGCAAAAAACCTTTACTAGGGAAGTTGATTTGCAAATGTTATCAGAAATTAAACCTGATGCGGCAAAATCATCAGAAACGAAAATAACTGCTCTTTATAAACGTTACTACCCGTTTGGTTCGATATGTTCTCATATAGTCGGATATACAAAAAGACAGCAAGGCATAAACGAAGCAGGGGTCAGCGGCATTGAATATACATATGATCATATATTAAAAGGCAAGCCAGGAAAGTCTGAGCAGGAAATAAATTCTAAGAAGCGTATCATGAGAGAGTTGTCTAGCATACCGCAGCAAGACGGACAAGATGTACAGCTGACAATTGACGTTGATTTGCAGAGGAAAATTGCAGAGGTATTTAAAGATCACCAAGGTTCCACAGTGGTAATTGATGTAAATAACGGAGAAATTTTAGCATTGTATAATTCACCTTCTTACGATAATAATCTTTTCACTAGCAGATTATCAAATGAAACTTGGGAAAGTTTAAATATTCCTTCGTTACCGCTTGTAAACCGTGCATTATCATATCAAATTCCACCTGGTTCAATATTTAAAATAATAGATGCGCTTGCAGGTTTAAAAGATGGAATAATAACACCAGAAGAAAAATTCTCGTGTAGGGGCTATATGAAAATAGGTGAGCGGAAATTTCGTTGCATGAAAAGCAAAGTTCATGGATACGTATCTTTAAATGAGGCAATGGCTCTCTCATGCAACACTTACTTTTATAATATAGGAAAAAAAATAAATGTAGATTCTCTACTAGAAATGGCTAGCAAATTTGGTATTGGAAGTGGACCATTAATTGGAACGTTTAAGGAAGAAGCTCCAGGATTGTTGCCTGACATGGATTGGCGTGCACGAAAGCTGTATTCAGAGTGGTATTTAGGTGACACTATCAACTTAGTTATAGGACAAGGGTATTTGCTTACAACGCCACTACAGCTTGCGGTTCTTGCAGCGAGAATTGCAACAGGAAAGGAGGTGATTCCCCACATTGAGATGACTAAAAAAGCGCGAGATCTTTCTGATATTGATGTGAATCATGAGCATCTTAGTGTGGTTCGAAAAGCTATGTTTGACGTGGTAAATTCTAACTATAGAAAAGGGCTAAGCAGTGTACAAATTGCTGGAAAAACTGGTACACCAGAGATAAACTCTAAGGGTGAAAGTCATAAATTGTTTATCGCTTATGGCCCCTACCATGATCCGCGCTATGCAATCTCAGTGTTTATAGAACACGGCAAAGCTCCACGCCAAGATGTTGCAATTGCTAGTGAGATATTGCGATATATGCTTGAAAAATGACCTTATGAAATGGTCACATATGTTACTTGTAATTCATCTATCCAAATCATAACTTTTAGACTGAAAAAAGAAACGGAAATTGTATAAACCTTTTCAATTTAGTGCTTTAATGTTTCTGACAAAGGAAAGGTATTATCTTTATTTTCTATAGAGGGAGACGCACTACTTTCGTTGTTATCATCAATTGAAGTAATAGGGTGCATCAAAGCAACTTTTATAACTTTATCAATATTCTTAGCAAAAATTACGTTGATCCCTTTTTTAATATTTGCAGGAATCTCTTGCATATCTTTCTCATTTTCACTTGGTATAATCACAGTTTTGATTGATCCTCTTAGCGCAGCAAGCAACTTCTCTCTCAAGCCCCCAATAGCTAGAACTCTACCACGCAATGTTACTTCGCCTGTCATAGCAACACTTTTGTTAACTGGTATATTTGTCATAAGAGAAACAATAGATGTACATACTGCACTGCCAGCAGAGGGACCATCTTTTGGCACAGCACCCTCAGGTACATGCAAATGTATATCATTATTTTGAAATTTTCGGGTTTTATACCGAAAAATAAACAATTTGACCGCACATAACTATATGCAGCTTTTATAGACTCTTGCATAACCTCTCCAAGCTTTCCTGTGTATTTTATTTCCCCCTTACCCGGAATTAGGACTGACTCTATCATCAAAATATCACCACCTGTTTCAGTATAGGCGAGACCAGTTACTATCCCTACCAAACTCTCATTTTCTGCAATGCCAAAGATATACTTACGTACCCCTAGATAATCTTGTAAATTACCAACCTCTACAGATATTTTCTTATTTTTATCAGTTAATATTGCTTTAACTGCTTTCCTCATGAGCTTTGCAAGTTCCCTTTCCATGCTTCGCACGCCGCTCTCACGTGTATATAAACGTATCAACTCGTATAATGCTTCATTAGTTATTTCCCACTCCTTCTGATGCAAACCATGCTCTTTCTTTAATTTTGGAATAAGGTGATGTGTAGCAATACTGATCTTCTCATCTTCGGTATACCCGGATAATTGTATAACTTCCATCCTATCACGCAAAGGATGCGGCAAATTTAAGCTATTTGCTGTAGCTACAAACATTACACTTGAAAGATCAAACTCAACTTCCAAGTAATGATCCGTAAAGTGTTTATTATGCTCAGTATCTAAAACCTCAAGTAATGCAGATGCAGGATCGCCACGCGAATCAGAACCCATCTTATCTATTTCATCAAGCAGAAAAAGCGGGTTGCATGAATTAGCTTTTTTCATGTGTTGAATGATTTTACCAGGCATTGAGCCAATATAAGTTTTCCTATGCCCCCGTATTTCAGACTCATCACGTACACCACCAAGAGATATGCGAACAAAATCTCTGCCTACTGCTTTTGCCATAGACTTAGCTAAAGAAGTTTTACCAACACCAGGTGGTCCAACTAAGCAAAGTATAGGACCTTTTATCTCTTTTACTCTCTTTAATACTGCCAAAAATTCTATTATTCTATCTTTTACTTTCTCTATGCCATAATGATTTTCATCTAAGATTTTTTTAGCTGCATTTAAGTTAATTTTTGCATCTTTGTACTTTCCCCACGGCAAATCAAGCAACCAATGCAAGTAACTAGATATAACTGTTGCTTCAGGAGAAATGGGATTCATTTTCTTATATCTCTTCAAGTCAGTTATGGCTTTTTCTCTCGCTTCTTGAGAAAGCTTTGTTTCATTTATCTTTTTTTCAAATTCATTGAGTATATTCCCTTCATCCCCATTTTCAAATTCACCTAATTCTTTCTGTATAGCTTTTAATTGCTCGTTAAGGTAGTAAACTTTCTGAGTACTTTCAACCTGTGATTTAATTGTTTTATACAAGCGGTTTTGTGCGCTCAAAATACTTATTTCTCTCTCAACAAGAGCAAAAACTTTTTTTAAACGCTCTTTTGGGTTATAAACTTCAAGTATGTTTTGCTTATCTGATACCTTTATATTTAAGTGTGAAGCTACCATGTCTACAAGTTGATCAACCTCTTTGACTTGATCAATAGGGTTAATGATAATCTCGGGCTGACTTTTCTTGTTTAATTTACACCAACTGTCGAATGCATCTATAACAGACCGCCTTAAAGCTTCTAAATCAATATTATCTTCATTTTCTCCATATTCATAATAACCATCCAATGCTACTTTAGCCCGTAATAAAGTATGAGAGCTAATATATTCTATAACTTCTCCCCTTCTCACTCCCTGAATCATGACTTTTACCGCGTTGTCAGGCAGTTTTATTAATGGTTGTATAATGTTTGCTAATACACCTACTTTATAAAGATCCTCTGATTCTGGATTATCAACAGAGCCATCTTTTTGTGCTATAAGAAAAATCTCATTTTGGTGACTACTGCTACTTATTGCATACTCTAGTGCATGAACAGATTTTTCCCTACCTATGAATAAAGGCACCATTATATTTGGAAAAATTACTACATCTCTTAGAGGTAATACTGGTAATACAGCAGAATTAAAGTTTACAGCACGTTCAATGCTCATAATATATGTCTCAAACTAATCATTAACCGTTATAACACCACTCCTATTACTATGATCAAGCATCACTTTTCCTAATTCTACCATTTTTTTAGTGATCGTTATAGCGCTACCTTCAAAACCTCCATTGCCAGCTATATACATAATATCAAGCAAAAGTAACTCTAAGATAGCACGTAACATCCTTGCACCTGTTTTATAACTTATAGCTTTTTTAGCAATAGCTGATATTGCTTCATCTGAAAACTCAAGGTTTACTTTACTAAATGCAAGTAATGCTTTATATTGTTTTACTAGCGCATTTCTTGGCTCCGTCAACACATGTATTAAATCCTCATGATCCAGCTCATCTAAAACAGCAGTTATTGGAACCCGCCCTACAAATTCGGGTATTAAACCGAATTTGATTAAGTCCTCAGGTTGAACATCATGTAAAGCATTTTTTTTCTTTTGTTCTTTAGACTGACTTATGTCTGCTCCAAAGCCAACTGACGTTCCCTTTTTTCTTGCCTCAATAATTTTATCGAGGCCCTCAAAAGCTCCTCCACAAATAAACAGTATGTTACTAGTGTCTACTTGTATAAACTCTTGTTGTGGATGTTTTCGCCCTCCTTGTGGCGGAACATAAGCAACTGTACCTTCCATAATTTTAAGTAGAGCTTGCTGTACTCCTTCACCTGAAACATCACGGGTTATTGAGGAGCTTTCAGATTTCCTTGTGATCTTGTCTATTTCATCGATAAACACTATACCGCACTGTGCTTTTGCAACGTCGTAATTTGCAGCCTGCAATAAACGTGACAACACACTTTCTACATCATCACCTACATAACCTGCCTCAGTCAAAGTTGTCGCATCGGCCATAGCAAATGGCACGTCTGAAACTTTAGCAAGTGTTTTGGCTAGCAAAGTCTTACCAGAACCAGTGGGGCCGATAAGCATTATATTTGACTTCTCGATTTCAATATCACTTATAGTATAAAGTTGTACCATAGATTGACAATGGTTATACATAGCTACAGATAAAACGTGTTGCGCATGTTCCTGACCTACAACATGCTTGCTAAGAAAATTTTTTATATCTTTAGGTTTCTTTAGTAATAGCTTCATATCAGATATACGATCTGAATTAAAAGCTCTCTCTTTCTTTTGACTTATTGCTTTATGGGATAACTCTATGCATTCATTACAAATAAACACCTTTAAACCTTCTGAAGAGTTAGTAATCAGTTTATCTACCTCATTTTGTGCTTTATTGCAAAAAGAACAGTAGTGTAAATCATTATTGTTATCCATTAAACTACCTTTTGTTTAACTTTAATGTTTTCAATCTTAATATCTTTACGCTCAGCTATTACTCTGTCAATTAAGCCAAGTTTCATTGCTTCTTCAGGATCCATGAATTTATCTCTTTCCATCATTCTTTCAATTTGCTTCAGTGAACTTCCAGTATGCTTTTCATAAATCTGATTTAATTTTTTCTTAATTCGCAAAATTTCCTTAGCATGTATTTCTATGTCAGTTGCCTGACCCTGATAACCACCAGATGGCTGATGTATCATAATTCTTGAATGAGGTAGAGAGTGGCGCTTACCTTTCGCACCAGCTGCAAGCAACAAAGAACCCATGGATGCAGCTTGACCTATACATAAAGTTGAAACGTCTGGTTTTATATACTGCATTGTATCATAGATCGACAAACCAGCAGTTACAACGCCACCTGGCGAATTAATATACATATAAATGTCTTTATCGGGGTTCTCCGATTCTAAAAATAAAAGCTGTGCTACTACTACACTGGCCATGTTGTCTTCAATAGGACCAGTTATGAAAATTATTCTTCCTTGCAATAGTCTTGAATATATGTCATAAGCACGCTCACCACGACTAGTTTGCTCAACTACAATTGGTATAAGAGTCATACCTTTTCCTATTAAATATTATCAAATAATTCCTTTAATTCTTTCACAGAAACAATCTGCTCTTCTTTATTAACTTTTTCTATTATATAATCTGTCACTTTATACTCAAGCGCTTGCCCTCTAACTAATTCTTGAAATTGCTTATCTGACTTAAAATGCTTAAGTACCCTGTCGAATTGCACATCTTTACTGACATATTGATTTACAATAACATTCAAAATATCATTTTGAGTTAATGATATTTTATATTTTGCACTAAATCTCATAAATAACATAGCAAGCTTTACGCGTTTCCCAGCTTCTTTACAAGGATCATCTTGAATACCCATTTCTCTTTGCACTCTTTGTTGCTCCTGTTTTACTATTTCTATAGGTAAATCAAAATTATAATTAGCATCCAAATAATCAAGTAACTCCTTTTTGATTAAGAGATTCCTCATTTCAGTGCATTGACCACTAATCACTTTTTTTGCATGACTTATCAGTGCAGAGTAATCTTGAAAACCAATACTCTTAGCTATTTCATCATCACTTTCAAAATCTTTGACAACTTGGATTTTATTAACTCGCACAAAAAAATCGGCTTCCTGTCCTGCAAGGGAAATGACTTGATAATCTTCAGGAAATTTCAACTTAAAATTTTTTGTTTCTCCCTTTTTCATACCAGTTAATTGATCCTCAAAACCATTAATAAATGTGCCAGACCCTAAATTAACAGCAAAATTTTTGCTACTTCCACCCTGAAAGAGCTTATTCCTAATCCGTCCTTCAAAATCAATTATCAATTTATCCCCATCTTTCGCTTGATAAGAAGCATCTTCAACAGAGATAAAGGAGGGAAACTTTATTTTGGTGGAATCAATGAATTCTTTTATATCTCCCTCTTCAATCTTTACTTCAATTTTTCTTAAGTTTATTTTATCAAGATCTATTACTGGTACTTCCGGCATCGATTCAAAAGATAGCTTGTATACAAAATTGCCTTCCTCATTCTCTTTGCTCAAATTTGGTAATGATATAACATCAACCCTAGGATAGATGTGGAACTTGACTTCGATTTTTTTTATCAAATCACTTGAGCAATGATCTATTGCATTATTCATCACATATTCCAAAGCTTCGTTTTTATAATTTGCAACAACAAGGTCATAAGGCATCTTTCCAGCCCTAAATCCAGGTGACTTCGCATTTTCTGCTATCTCTTGCAACCTGGAATTTACCTTTTGTTTTATATAATCACCACTAACTGTGATTTCATATTCGTGCCTTAGTTTACCTACGCTTAACTCTTTGTAAGTATACATATCATTTGATGCATCTGGTTCAACTATATTTTGGGGTGCGTTATTAGACATTATGATTCATTAATTGATATTTTAATTTATATCTTAATAAGATTATTTTACCACAATCTAAGTTAAATGCAATCCTTAAGAACAGGTTTTTATACAAACAAAAGTGTATTAAGTGATTATAAATTTTCCCTTAAAACCCAAGTCACATGACTTTAAGTGCGGATAGAGGGACTTGAACCCCCACGAGCAAGCTCACCAGGACCTAAACCTGGCACGTCTACCAATTTCGCCATATCCGCAAGAGCCCTTCAGTAACTTATAGATAACCATTTCTGTCATCTTATGCAATTTAAAGATTAGATTACAGTGTCACAAACTGAACTAATAACACTGGCTTCACTAAATCTAAGTCTTAATCACTTTAAAATATTTAAAGTTTATTCAATTTATAGTATTTACACAATAAAAAAGCTTATTAATATTTCTTAATTAAAGCTCTAATTCTGGAAATTAATAATGAGATTAATAGCAAGCTTCTTACTCGCAATTTTTCTGATTACACAGAATGGCTGCACGACTCTTGTGGGTAGTATAGTGATAACAGCAACGGCTACAGCAATAACAATGCAAGATAAATCCTTGGGAAACATTGTTGATGATACAACTATAGTAATAAGAATCAATAGGGGGCTCTTAAAACATGGACTATTCTCATCCATAAAAGTTAAAGTGAGTGAAGGAAGAGTATTACTCATTGGAAATGTTGATAGTCCTGAAAAGCAACTTACAGCAGAAAAAATAGCTTGGCAGCAGAAAGAGATTAAAGAAGTGATAAATGAAATAAGAGTCACACCAATTCAAATGACTTCTATGCTAGACGTTACTGTAGATGGTATGATAACAGCAGAGATAAGAACAAGACTTTTGGGAAAAAGAAATATTAAATCAATTAATTATAGCGTTAATACAGTTGATAGAGTCGTTTATTTGATGGGCATAGCTCAAAACAAGGCGGAATTAAAGTCTGTAGTAGCAATTGCAAGAAAAGTAAAAGGAGTGAAGCAAGTGGTAAGTTATGTAAGGTATAGACATAGCAAATTGCGTCATTGATGAAAATTGACTTGAGTGTTAGCGTTGTGTAACTAAGCAATAAAACTCCTTTAGGGAGTGTTAAATATTATTGCCTCTTTCTATAATTTTGAGCTGCTTCCTTAGGTTATGCAAGAAGTCTATTGTATCGCTTTTTTCCTTCAAATCAGGATCAGAGTTCTTCTATATCTTTCCTAACTTGCTCTTTTGCAAATTCTATCTGTCTTTCTATATATTTTCTGGCTTTTCCTGTTGCAAACGGCACTTGTTTCCATATCGCTTAGATTGCGCTCAATTGCTCTTTCAATTCCTCATGCTTTTATGAAGCTATACATTCTTTTATCTCATCATTCTTCGTGATAAATTCAGCATATTTTTCTAATAATTTTGCATCTAATTTATCACTCTTTGCAAAGTGATTGCATGCTTTTGCAAACCCGATTTGGGTGAGCTCTATGAACAACTATGTTATAATAATTTTATTACAAGCTTTTCGTAACCCCCTGTTTACACATAACTTAACAAATACGTTAGCCATTTTTGACTTTATAAACTCAGATATAGCTGTCTCGACATTTTCTATACGCTGATGTTTATTACTGATTGAGATATCAAGCGTTTCTTTTGAAACATCAAAAATACCCATTTTGTACCTACAAATATAATCAAATAATGCTGTACAGGATTGTTTTTAGATCCTTCTACCGTTCGTACTACATTTTTTAAGCTAGGAGTATTCCTACCATTTTTATCAATCCAGTTTGCTCATTATAACTTTACGGCTTTGATTTTATATATAATCCAGATTAGGCACTAAGTTGGTAAAAACGAAAGCGCTTTTTTGATGGAACTGCGCAAAAAGACTGGATGCCAGTGTCGAGCACTGGAATGACACCCTCCATATAAACATTAAGAAATTTACTAAACAGGAAAAAGGCAAAAGAAACCCTGTCAGCTACTATCTATTTTTTTAATTGGCGTTTTTTATTGTCTTAAATGCTTTAATAAGCGCATTTTAGCTTATGTAGGTGAAAGTTTTATAAAGACATAGAGTGCACATAGTGCAAAAAATTAAACATCAAGTATATTGAGTTTTTTGTCGTTTTATCTGCACAGACTGAAATATAGCTTCACTCTCAATAATAAGGAAGTTTGCCAAGTAAGTTTTGTCGTTTCTATTAAATGAAAGTTATGATTTATGAAAAAAATCTATTGCAAGCCTGTCAATATTCTGTTAAGAGCTGAGGTAATATAAAAATTATTATGTTTAGATTAGAGAACAAGAAATTTCTGATTACTGGTGCGTCAGGCGGAATAGGTCAGGCAATTGTAGAAGTTATGCATAAAGCCGGAGCAACTTTATGTATTTCTGGCACAAAAAAAGAAGTACTCGAAGAAGTTGCTAAAAAATATGAAAAAAACATTCATGTACTTCCTTGTGACTTATCAAATGCTGAGGAGGTAAATCAATTAATAAATAAAGCAAGTGAATTGATGAAAGGCTTTGATGGGCTCATATGCAATGCAGGCATTACACAAGACAGTTTATTGCTGAGGATGACAGATGAAGTATGGCAAAAGGTGATTGACATTAATTTGACCTCCACATTTAAGCTAAATAGAGAAGCATGCAAGAAATTAATTAAAAATAATTGGGGAAGAATTATAAATATTTCCTCAATAGTAGGTTTAACAGGCAATGCCGGGCAAGTAAATTATGCAGCTTCTAAAGCTGGGGTAATAGCCATGAGTAAATCTATAGCAAAAGAAGTTGCAAGTCGTGATATAACAGTAAATTGTATTGCTCCTGGATTTATAGATACTAAAATGACCGAAGTTTTAAATGAAGGACAAAAGGAAAAAATATTAGATAATATCCCAATGAAAAGAATGGGAACAGGGAAAGAAATAGCAGCAGGAGCCCTGTTTTTAGCAAGCGATGAGGCAAAATATATAACGGGGCATGTGCTTAACATCAATGGTGGACTATTCATGTAGCAACACTTATTTGTGGACAAATTATAAGTTTTACCCTAAAATAAATATATATAGGTTTAGATTCGCGTTAGTTTATTACTTGGAGGCAGAAGAATGAGCTATATAATAAAAAAGTTTTTTGATGCTTTATGTATAGTGTTATTTCTCTCTTTCTCAGGTTACGCAAGTGCCGCTAACGGTATAGATGATACAACTGCCCAAGTAATATGCAATATTATTGGTTATATTTGGGGAATAGGTGGACCGCTTATGACTGTAGTAATAATAGGTGCAGCTTTGCTTGCAATATTTGGCAGAATGCCATGGCCAGCTCTCTTTGCCTTAGGTATGTTTTGTGGTGTATTTTTTGGTGCCAAAGCGATTATAATGAAAATTATACCCGATAGCATTAAACAAGATAGTATGTTGAGCAAGTGTGGGGAAAAATAACTTAAAAATCAGGATGTTTTTGTGTGTATTGTTGCTTCATATCTTCAATTTGCAGCAAGTAAGAGCTATCTTTCGGTAAAGTTTTAACAGCTAACTCAGCGTACTTCATAAATTTCTTTAAATTACCTTCAATACAAGCCTTTTTTGTCAAAGCAAAATAATACATTGCCATATCAGCACTACGTTTATATGCAATACTTAAATACTTCCAGACAAAAGCGTTATTTGCTTCTACGCTTGCAATCCGCTCCAGGTAAAAAATTGCCTTCTCTATGTCACCGTGTAATAATAAAGTGTGAGATAACGCAAGTTTCACTAAATAGTTGTTCTTCTCAGATAAATATCTAAGTGATTCTTCATACATTTTTATTGCTTCACTTAAATTTCCAGCTTTGTATAGCATCTCTGCTTTTAATTCATATAAGTAAGGATCATTGCGTGACTCTTGAATCAATGAATTAACTTTAGCAATAGCCTCTTCTATCTTTCCTTGCCTATAGTCAATTACAGCATCTACATACTTAGAATTATCTTCATATTTATTAGATAACACATGAATAGGGGTAAAAAAAGAGTCTAGCTTTGCAACCATACGCTCAAACTTCAGTAATTTATCTGCAAGAATTGGTTTTATATTGTTTTTAACCTTATAATTCTGTACAGCAAATATGCGTTTATCACTAAGTGGGTGAGTACGGAAATACTCCTCAGCATTCTCATACTCAATACTTTTAAAATAGTCAAAAATCTCTTTCATACCCGAATTATCATAGCCAGATTCATCAAGATATCTTAAAGCATAGCCATCTGCTACACTCTCTTGCTCTTGAGAATAGTTAAAAAATAACCTTGAACTAAGCGTTACACCACTAAGCAAGATTGCACTAGCAACCTGAGGGTTAATGACAACACTAGAAACTAATCCTACCATATAACTAATCATTGCTATTGATTGAAAATAACCTATAGCACTACTCATTTGTAATACATGACCAGCAGATATATGAGCAATTTCATGTGCTAATATACCAAGTAAGACATAAGGTTCAGTCGAATATTGCAAAAGCCCTAAATGAATGAAGATACTGTTATTGTTAATTACAAAAGCATTAATCGATCTATCATTAACTATAAAAACTTTTATTTGATCATTATCAATATCCGCAGCAGAAAATAAAGGTTGCGCTAGATCCTTCACTACCGCTTCCACTTCACTATCTCTAATAATACTAACAGAGTAAGCGCTATTACAATATGCAAAAAAGAACAGTAAAACAAAAAGCTTAGACATGGAAATTCCTTGTTTGTATAACTTTTAGGAATTTCACATTTTAACACTTAAACTATACGAATCTATAAACGTTAGTTTAACTTTTTAACGTAACTGATAAGTTTATCGATTGTAGTTAACTTAATCTTATGTTGTTCAGCAAATTCAAGTAATCTAGGTAAACGCATCATAGAGCCATCATCATTCACTAATTCACAAATAACTGCTGAATGATCAAACTCTACTAACTTCGCTATTTCAACACTCGCTTCAGTATGACCAGCACGTTGTGCCACCCCACCTTTATGTGTAATTACAGGGAAAACATGACCTGGAGTTATGATGTCATCCTGAGTGCCATCCTTGTTGATAGCAGCATGTATAGTTTTCGTTCTATCCTCTGCTGAAACACCAGTTGTAATGCCATAACGTGCATCAATTGATGTAGTAAATGCGGTATGATTTTCACCAATATTTTTCTTTTCCATGAAATTAAGGCCCAACCTTTTCATGTGAAATTTAGTCATTGCTAAGCAAACAATCCCTGTACCGTACTTAACCATAAAAGCCATATGTTCTGGTTTTACTTTTTCAGCTAAAACAACCAAATCACCTTCATTCTCTCTATTTTCATCATCAACTAAAATGAACAATTTACCAGAACGAGCGTCCTCTAATACATCTTCCACAGAAGAAATACCAGGTAGACTCATTAAAGCATAAGTGGCCTGTACCATAATTTACTTAAATTCAATCTTAACTACTTTATACAATTTTTCTCCATTTGGCACTATCACTTCCACATACTCACCGACTTTTTTGCCAATTAAAGCACTCCCGAGTGGTGAATCGGTAGAGATCAACTGCTTTGAAGCATCAGCTTCATACCCACTTACAATCTTATAAACATATTCCACTTCACCGTTATTATCACTTAACATGCTTAATGTCACAGTTGCACCAAACATTACTGAATCACCAGACAAATTTTTTACTTCTATTACTTCCGCATGTGAGAGCTTACTTTCTATCTCCATTATACGGCCTTCAATAAAACCTAACCTTTCCCGTGCTGCATGATACTCTGCATTTTCAGACAAATCACCTTGATCACGAGCATCAGAAATAGCCTGTATCACAGAAGGTTTTTCTTCCTTTAATTTTTCAAGTTCGGCTTGCATATTCTCAAAACCTTCCCTCGTCATAGGAAATTTATTAATAATGGATGAAGCCATAATCACCACCTAAACGCAATTAAATTGAGTAACGAAATTACTCACAATGTTAAAAATATCACCTTTTATATCATCACTCATGTCATTTGACAACTTTTTTAAAACTCCAGGATGCACAGTTTGAAAATAATTGATAAGATTGTACTCGAATTTATTGATACTGCTTATCTGTATCTTACTTAATTGATCATATAGATTAGAAAAGATATACATGAGCACTACTTGCTCTTCTATTGACATAGGTGAATGCTGTTTTTGCTTTAATAGTTCAATAAGACATTTACCCTTGTCTAACGACAATTGAACACTAGCATCAAGATCAGAACCAAATTTAGCAAAGTCTTCCAATTCTCTATATTGAGCCAAACTTAGCTTTACAGAGCCAGCAACTTTTTTCACAGATTTTAATTGTGCAGCAGAGCCAACCCGAGAAACTGATAAACCTATATTCACCGCAGGGCGAAATCCTTTGTGAAACAACTCAGACTCAAGAAAAATTTGCCCATCGGTAATTGAAATCACATTAGTTGGAACATATGCAGATACATCACCGGCCTGAGTTTCAATAATCGGCAAAGCAGTCAAAGACCCATGTCCTTTTTCATCAGACATTTTAGCAGCTCTTTCAAGCAAGCGAGAATGTACATAGAATATATCTCCAGGATAGGCTTCACGACCAGGAGGACGTCTGAGCAATAAGGACATCTGCCTATATGCCACAGCATGCTTAGATAAATCATCATATACCACCAAGCAATGCATTCCATTATCACGGAAAAATTCTCCAATAGTGCAACCGGTATAAGGTGCTAAAAATTGCATAGGCGCGCAGTCAGATGCACTAGCGACAACTACAGTTGTATACTCTAATGCTCCACTTTCTTTTAGCTTGTTTACCACTTTTACCACTGTTGAAATTTTTTGTCCGATAGCAACATAAACACAATAAACTTTTTGATTTTTTTCTACTTCGTCATTTATCTTCTTCTGATTAATGATAGTATCAAGCGCGATAGTAGTTTTCCCGATTTGTCTGTCGCCAATAATTAATTCACGTTGCCCTCTACCTATTGGAATTAGCAAATCTATAATCTTAATTCCCGTTTGCAGAGGTTCATGCACAGATTTACGATCAATAATGCCTGGCGCTTTAGATTCTATATTCATTTTGTTTTTGGCTCTAATTTCTCCGCCATCATCTATAGGATGGCCCAGCGCATTTACAACTCTCCCTAATAATTCATGACCTACAGGCACTTGTACAACATCGCCACTACATTTTACAACCTCCCCTTCTTTTACATCACGGTCATTGCCAAGCACAACTATTCCAGCTGTATCATGATCTAAATCAAGAACTATTCCTTCTACACCGCTTGCAAAAAATACCTTTTCACCAAACTTTGCTTTTTCCAGCCCATAAACCAATGCAATACCATCTGTTACTGAAATTATTTCACCTATACTTTCCCGCTTTATAGGATTATCAAATGTCTCAACTTTTTCTCTTATTATACTTTCTATCTCGGAAAAATTCATACCGTTCTTCATACACAATTCCTTACTTTTAATATTTCCATTTTACTTAAGCCAACTAATCTATCTAAGTAACTTTTTAGCGAAGCATCGATTAAATTAAAACCATACCTAACTACGAAACCACCTAGTATAGAAGGGTCAACCACATTACTGACTTTTATTATTTTACCAAGAAAGCTCAAAGATTCAGTAATTATTTTTATATCAGGTTTCCTTAAAACCTCTGCTGATTTTATAGTGATTTCCAATTCATTTTCACTTTCCCTTACAAGACTTAAGAATTTCTCTAATATAAGGATTAATAAACGGGAGCGCTTATTTGCAAGTGTAACCATAATAAACTTCACTAAGTTTTCACTCAAGTTCTCATTTATAAAAAGTATTGCCTCTTTTTTCTTTGCAAGAGAAGTCATAGGATAGGATAGGCATATCAAAACATCATGTCGATCTTTAAAAAAAGCCAATAAAAATTCTACCTCTTTTCTTATAGTACCTAGCTTATTTTCTGAGACATAAAACAGCGCTCTAGCATAAGATGAAACTAAATTATTGCTTTTCATATAAAATTACCTATTCTAGTAAATCTAAGTTATTTCAGCTACCATTCTTCAATCCAAGCACTTTTTATATAAATAGGTCTTCTCTTTAAGGAAAGAAAACATAAATCATATCTGACTGAATAATCTAAAAAATCAAGATTTTTACTTAAGAAATACTTAGAAGAATTTATAATAGACTGACATTGAAGATGAGATATCGGTATTTCTTTTCCAAGTAAACTTGTTTTAACTTCTATAAAAATCAGCTCCTTTTTTTTAGATACAATTAAGTCAATTTCACCCAACTTACAACGGTAACGACGTTTTATAACATTATAGAACTTGAGTTTTAAGTATACTAAAACTAATAATTCACCACAGCAACCTACAAAGTAGCGCAATCTACCTACCATAAAAAGAACAATTACGATAATAATTAACTTTGTGTAACTACTTTACCTCCTTTTTTATTTTTACTGTAAATCTCACCTTTTGCTGAAATATCCCTATCAATTAACTCTATTACTGCCATTGGAGCGCAATCACCCTTTCGAGTACCAAATTTTATTATTCTAGAATACCCACCTTTACGGTCTTGATAACGGTTAGCTAAAACGTTTAATAATTTATCAACTACTAACTTACTATTATGAAG
This sequence comes from Wolbachia endosymbiont of Cylisticus convexus, assembly GCF_003344345.1. Next base: position 19,113 of record NZ_QPIP01000009.1, read on the forward strand.
ACGTGAAAGCAAAAGCCTTCTACCGTGTAAAGAATTCTTATTCTTAGCAATTGTAATAAACTTTTCCACATATGGACGAAGTGCTTTAGCCTTTGGTAAAGTAGTTACAATCTGCTCATGATTAATTAATGAGATAGATAGATTCTTTAACATTGATAATCTATGCTCGGCACAACGAGACAATTTACTTTTTTTTATTCCATGTTTCATATACTACCTAATCCTCATCAGTATGTTGTTTAGCTAGTTCATCTATATCTTTAGGTGGCCAATTTGGCACATTCATACCCAAAAACAAACCTAAACTATTTAAAACTAGCTTGATTTCATTCAAAGACTTTCTGCCAAAATTAGAAGTTCCTAACAGTTCAGCTTCCGTCTTTTGAACAAGATCACCTATATAAATGATGTTTGCGTTTTTCAGACAGTTATGAGACCTAACAGATAATTCCAGTTCATCTACTCTACGCAATAAGACAGGATCATAGCCCAAATCTTTAACACCATTAGACGAAGAAACCTGCGATTTTTTATAACTTACATCAGAACTAATAAAAGGCTGAAATTGTTCCTGTAATATCCTTGCAGCATAGTCAATAGCTTGACTTGGAGAGATTGTACCATCAGTTTCAATTGATAATATCAGCTTATCTTTATCAGTAACTTGACCAACACGACTATTCTCTACTCTATACGAAACCCTCTCGACAGGGCTATATAAAGCATTAACTGGAATAAAACCAATTAAATCTTGTTCACTCATAAGCTTTAAAAATTCATTTTCTTTATATTTAGTTACAGGAAGATAACCTTTTCCGTTAGCAACATATATAGTGATGTTAAGCTCTACATCTTGCCCTAGTGTACATATCACCAAATCTTTATTAATAATAGAGCATTGGTCATCAGTTTCTATCATTCCAGCTAATACTTGACAAGGCCCTTTAGCGCTCAAATTTAAGCACTTATTAGACGTGTTATTTAACTTACATCTCAACATGCCCATATTTAATACTATATTAGTTATGTCTTCCCTAACTCCTTGAATCGAAGTAAATTCATGATTCACACCTTCAATTTTTATTCCATAAACAGCACTACCGCAAAGAGAAGATAACATTGTACGCCTTAATGCATAACCTAATGTTAAAGCAAAACCACTTTCCAAAGGTTCTAGGACCACATCACTTTTTTTACTTGAATCACCTGATATTATCTTAATTGAATTAGGCTTAGTTAACTTATCTAAATTTCCACAGAAAGAAACATTATCACTATAATACATAAAATAAACCTTTCAAATATCTTATACTCTTCTTTTTTTCCTTAACCTGCACCCATTATGAGGTATTGGCGTTTCATCTGCAATTGAAGTTACAGTCAACCCACAGCTCCGAAGTGCTTTAACTGCAGCTTCTGCACCAAAACCAGGACCGCGAATTATTACAGAAACAACCTTCATACCAAATCCGTCTATTACTTTCTTCGCAGCAAAATCGGCAACCTTACCTGCAGCATAAGGTGTGGATTTTCTCGAACCAGAAAAACCACATGCACCAACAGAAGTTTGGTACAGCGTATTACCATAAACATCGGTTACATTTACAAAAGTATTATTAAAAGTTGCACGAATATGGACAACACCATTAATAAACGCTTTTATATTCTTACCAAACGTTTTAACTTTTTTCATAAAAACCCACGATAATAACAAATTTTATTTTTTCCCAGCAACAGGCAACCTAGATCTGCCTTTACGAGTTTTAGCATTAGTATGAGTTCTTTGTCCTCTCACAGGCAAACCCTTTCTGTGCCTTACTCCCCTATAACACCCCATTTCCACTAAAGATTTTATGTTCATAGCCACTTCTTTTCTGAGATCACCCTCTATGACATAACTTTGCCTAATAAAATTACTGATTTTCTCTATATCTTCATCTCGTAATTCTGAAACACGCTTGCGCTTATCAACTTCACAAGCATGACAAACTATATTCGCAGTAGTAATACCTATACCATATATATAAGTTAATGCAAAAGGAACACACTTCTTTACCGGAACATTTATACCTGCAATACGTGCCACTGATACCTCGATACTTTATTAATAATAACTCTTAATTTATACCATAAAACAACTTATAGTCAAACCAAATTACAAGAAATTTTACTTTCAATCTCTTGCATTACTCTATCAATACTCAAATTAGCGTTAATTGTTAACAATTTGCCCTTATAATACTCGCGTAAATCCTTCATCTGAAAGTAATATTCTCTTATTCTCTTATTAATTGCAGACATATTAGCATCATCAATTCTCTTCTCTAACCTCGTACTTTTACATTTAGCACAAGTAGTATTTTTAAAAGAAGATATACTATATATACTTTTACAATCCAAACACGTAAGACGATCTTTTAATCTATCAATTGCAATATTATCATCAAGCTGCAACTCAATTACAACATCAACATCCCTATTACATCTTTCTTGCAAAATTTGAGTTAAAAAATGAGCCTGGTTTAAATTTCTTGGAAAACCATCCAACAAAAAATTACCATCTATTGATGCAAGCTGGTCACACAATAATCTACATATAACTTCATCTTGAATTAAATTACCAGATTCGACAGTATCCTTTATTTCTTTACCTAATTTACTTGCGCTAGATATAATATTCCTTAATAAATCTCCTACTGAAATTAATTTCAAATTATATTTTGCTATTAATAAACTGGACTGAGTACCCTTACCAGAGCCAGGAGGACCAAAAATTGTAATAATCACTTCAGTCTCCTTGTTTTAGACTCATATTTCTTTATCCAACTGTCGTACCTATTCGAAAAAATATAAGATTGTACTTGCATAATAGTATCAGTAATAACGTTAACTATAATCAGCAAGCTCGTTCCACCAAAAATAAATGGTATATCATAATGATACCTCATAATTTCAGGTATAGTACATATTACCACCAAATACGCAGACCCAATAAATGTTAATTTGAAAACTATATCTTGAAGATAATCAGAAGTATGTTTTCCAGGCCTTCTACCAGGAATAAAACCACCATTTTTCTTAAGAAAGTCAGCATTTTCTTCTGGATTAAATACAAAATTGGTATAGAAAAAGTTAAAAAATACTATAAGTATTAAGTAAGTTATGATGTACACTACTTTATTTGCCATAAAGTAATTTAAAATAAAATCAGCAATGGCATGACCCTTATAGAAACTTGCGATTGAAATAGGCGTTAATAGAATTGCATTAGCAAAAATAGTTGGTATGACACCAGATAAATTGATCTTCAATGGAATATAAGTAAAATCGTCATTATGTAATTTTTTAAACTGTTTTTTGGGATATTTAACAATTACTTTTCTATAAGAAGATTCTGTAAAAATAACTAAAAGGAGCAGTAAAAAAAACAATACTACAACAAAAAGGATAATGAATAACGACATGCTACCATTTTTATTTAATATTAACAGAGATGACAAAGCATTATGTAATTCGGATATTATGCCAGTAAAAATGATTAATGAGATACCATTACCTATACCGCTAACACTGATCTGCTCACCAAGCCATATTAAAAATACAGTTCCACCTAAAAGGCTAAAGACACCTATAGTATGAAACATAATACCAGGTTCGACTACAACTAATACCCCTTCCCTATTCATTCTTTCTAACCCTATTAGGATCGTAATTGATTGAAAGATACAAAACACTATAGTCATATAGCGTATATAAGAGTTCATTTTTCGACGTCCCAACTCTCCATCATTTTTAATTTCATTGATTCCTTTAACGGCAGAAGATAATAATTGCATAACTATGGATGCAACTATGTATGGCATAACGTTTAATGCCAAAATTGTCATCCTAGCTAAAGCGCCACCAGAAAATAAATTAAATACTCCAAAAACACCAAAACTCTCTTTTGGAAATATATCATTGATTATATCAAGGTTAATTCCAGGAATAGGTACATAAGTACCTAAACGATAACAAACTAAAGCCATTAGCGTAAAAAATATACGCTTTAATAAATCACCTTTATATAATAACGTAGAATCCAAACTATTAAATGCAAATTTACTGTTCATGATTTACGATAGTATTTCCACACTACCACCAACTGAAGTTACAGATCTTTTTGCAGCTTCCGATGCAAAATCAACATGAAACACAAATTTTTCGCTCAATTTACCTTTATTAAGAAGTTTTATTTCGCTCTTAATAGATCTGATAAAACCTAACTTATGTAGCAACTGCTTATCTATGATAGAGTCCTTTACTATTTTTTTAGCTTCTATTAAACGCTGTACATCACCAACATTAAATATAGAGTATACATTTTTGCGTATAGGCTTAAAACCTCTTTTAGGTAAACGAGTATATATAGACTGTTGCCCACCTTCAAAACCATTTATGGAAACCCCACTTCTAGCTTTCTGCCCCTTATGTCCTCTACCGGATGTTTTACCTTTACCACAACCAATACCTCTACCTAACAATTTAGGCTTTTTTTTCTTAGATAATTTGGTAAATATAGAATTTAATTTTACAGCATCATTCATACTTTACCTATTTTCAACTATCTCACTAATCTTTTTACCCCTCTTGCCTGCCACTTGGCGAGGAGATAACATAACACCAAAAGCCTTAAACACTGCACATATAATATTATGAGGATCATTTGATCTAGTAGATTTAGCTACCACATCCTTTATACCTAATACCTCAAAAACCAACCTCATTGCTCCACCAGCAATAATACCTGTTCCAGCCCTTGCAGCTCTTAAAACTATCTCACCAGAACAAAATTTAGCTTTAATATCATGATGTAAAGTTCTACCTTCACGTAAGTACACTCTAATCATCGACTTCTTTGCAGCATTTACAGCTTTCACTCTTGCTTCAGCAACCTCTGCATGCTTACCTATTCCACATCCTACCCTACCCTTCTCATCACCAACAACCACCAAAGTTGAAAATGAAAATCTTCTACCACCTTTGGTAACCGTTGTTACTCTTCGCACTGAAACTAAAAGCTCTAATAAATCATTATTATTTTGTAAATTCTTTATAGCCATACTCAAAACCTTCTAAAATTCAAATCCAGAGCTTCTTAAAGCTTCAGCAAATTGAGAAATTAATCCTGTATATTTATATGCACCACGATCAAACGCAAACCGCTGCTCCAATTTCATACCAGACAGACGCTCAATCATTAAAGAAGAAACTTGCTTTATAGTTTCAGGATTGACCCTACCTTTACATATGCCCCTAATTTTAGCATCCAAAGTAGAAGCAGAAGTGATGGTGATTCCTTTTGCATCGTTAATCAACTGAACGTAAAAATGTTTATTAGACTTAAATATGGATATACGTAAACGCTCAACACCATTATTGAGCTTCTTTCTATTACGTAACTTCCTTTTCTTAGCATTACTTAAAAAATTATACAATCTTTTCATTTTAATTACTTCTTTTTACTTACAACCTTACGCGGCATAAATTTGCCTTTTATTCTAATACCCTTACCTTTATAAGGATCATATTTTCTAATTTTGCATATATCAGAAGCCACCATATAGACTTTTTGCTTATCCATACCGCGAATCACTAAATGAGTTGGCTTTATACACTTAATCTCAACATCTTTAGGCACTTTATACTTAACATTATGGCTATAACCAAGATACAAAGTCAAATACTTATCATCACACTCTGCTTTATACCCAACACCATTAATTTCAAGATTAACAGAAAAATCATTAACCATACCGTTAATAATATTATTAATATTACTTCTACAAGTACCCCACATAGATTTTATTTGATCATAATCATCGCTATTTTGATCAACAGAAAGTAATAATTGATTATCAACTACCTGACACAGAATGTTACCACACAGGCTCAGCTCCTTTTCTGCCCTAGCATTTTTTATTAATATCCTACCATCATTATATTCAACTGAAAAATCAGCAGGAATATTAATAGGTGCAGCACCTATACGAGACATATATTTCTCCTATCATTCAAAACACACGACACAAAACTTCTCCACCAACCTTTAATTTACGCGCGTTATAATCAGTCATCACTCCTTTCGATGTAGATATAATAAAAATACCAAGACCATTATATGCTTTAGAAATGTCCTTATACTTAGAATAAAAACGACAACCAGGCTTTGACACCCTAACTATGTCACTAATTACAGATGACTTTTCATAGTACTTCAACTTTACAATGAAAGAAGGTATATTACCTATAACTTCTTTTTGATAATCAAGGATATATCCTTCATCTTTTAAAATCTTCAATATAGAAGAATTTAGTTTGGAAAACAACACTATTGTTGTTCTATGCACTGCTAATTGAGCATTACGTATCCTTGTTAAAAAATCACCAATACTATCAGATAACGCCACAATATACTCCTTATATTATATTCACCAACTAGACTTTGTAACTCCTGGAACTTGCCCAAAAGAACATAAATCACGCAAAACAATTCTACATAAACCAAATTTTCTATATACCCCTCTTGGTCTCCCAGTTAAAGCACACCTATTTCTAATTTTGGTTTTAGAAGAATCTCTAGGCAATTTTTTAATCAGATTGTTTTGAGCAGCAAACCTCTCGTCAAGAGATATCTTCTTATTATTCATTATAGATTTCAACTCTTCCCTTCTCTCCCTATACTGAGCGCATAGCTTCATTCTACGAAGATTCCTCTGTACCATAGATTTTTTTTGCCATATATTTTTTCTCTCAATTAATCAAAAAAAGGAAACCTAAAAGCTAGTAATAACTCCTTTGCTTCTCTATCACTAACCGCACTTGTTATAACATTAATATCCATACCTCTAATTTTACTTATTTTATCATAGTCTATTTCTAAAAATGAGATATGCTCCTTGATACCAAAGGAAAAATTACCATTACCATCGAATTGCTTCACACTAAATCCTCTAAAATCTTTTTCCCTTGGTAAAGTAATATATATCAATCTTTCTAAGAACTCATACATTTTATTTCTACGCAACGTTACTTTGCAACCTACTGTAGCACCTTTTCTAATCTTGAAACCAGAAATAGATTTTTTTTGCAAAAGTTGACACAGGCTTTTGCCCAGCAATCAAATATAGATTATCAAATGGCTCATTTATCGCTTTACTATCTGCAGCAGCATCCCCAACACCCATATTAATACATACTTTAACAAGTTTAGGTACTTGCATTATATTGTCGTAATTGAATTTATCCTTTAGAGACTTTACTATACTACTTTTATATAACTCTTTAAACATATCAACCTAATCTATTACTTCTCCAGAAACTTTTGCAAAACGAACTTTTCTATCATCTATAACCTTAAACCCTACTCTAGTTGGAGTTTTATACTTAGGATCCAATGTTGCAACGTTGGATATATCAACAGCTAACTCTTTATTTAATACACCACCACTACTACCAGCTTTTGGTTTAGTATGTCTTTTATGCACATTTACGCCAGAAACAATTACTTTCTTTTTAGCATCACGTGTTATAACTTTGATTACCTTACCAATTTTTCTCTTATCCTTACCAGTTAAAACTATAACATCGTCACCACTTTTTATTTTAGCACTCATTATAAAACCTCAACAGCTAATGACATTATCTTCATAAAAGAACCAGATGATAACTTTTTTACTGGACCAAACACCCGAGTACCAAGCGGCTCACCTTGATCATTAATTAAAACCACAGCATTGCTGGAAAAACGAATTACAGAGCCATCAGATTTCTTAACACTATTTTTCACTCTAACAACAACTGCTTTATATACCTTTCCTTTTTCAACTTTACCTTTTGGATTAATAGATTTAGTAGATATAATAATCACATCACCTACAGATGCAGATTTCCTACCACCTAACAAGCCAATACAAAGCACTTCACGCGCACCAGAATTATCAGCTACTTCTAATAATGTATTTTTTTGAATCATATAAACACCTATTCCATCTTAGCTATTGATCACAACCCATCTTTTAGTAGCAGAAAGAGGCTTATGTTCCTGTATTAAAACCCTATCCCCTTTTTTGCAACTATTATTTTTGTCATGTGCTGTATACTTCTTATATTTTTTGATAACCTTCTTATACAGCTTATCCTTATACACTTGCAATACTGAAACCTTTACAGTCTTATCACACTCAGCCTTAGTTACAGTACCAGAAAAAATCTTCTTAGGCATTTTTTTCCTTTCTCCTTCTTCTATTTGATACAGTTAGAATACGAGCTATGCTTTTTCTTATTAAGCTAAAACGTGAAACATTGCTACATTGCCCCAATTTTTTTTGAAAAACCAAACTAGTAAATTCTTTTCTCAAATTCACAAGAATTCCATGTAACTCTTGTGAAGATTTTGATTCAACTTCAAGTATATCCATTACAACTCCATTCAATCATGATTAGATACAAATTTACACTTCATAGGAAGCTTAGCAGTTGCCTTTTCAAGCGCCAATTTTGCTAAATGCATTGGAACATCACTGCTAATTTCAAATAAAACCCTACCAGGCTTAGCCTTAAATATCCAAAATTCAACACTACCTTTCCCTTTACCCATACGTACATCTGCTGGCTTTTTACTAACCGGGGTATCAGGAAAAGTTCTTATCCACACTTTACCAGAGCGTTTTAACGTTCTAGATATTACACGTCTTGCAGTTTCAATATGCTTAGACTGAACCTTACCTACTTCCACAGCTTTTAAGCCATAATCTCCAAAAGATAATGTACTACCACCCTTCGCATTACCCTTAATTCGCCCTTTAAACACCTTTTTATATTTACTCTTTTTGGGAACAAACATTTCAATATACCTTAACTACCAATATAAACCCAAACTTTAACTCCTATAATACCACATATAGTTTTCGCTTCACAAAAAGCATAATCTATATTAGCACGTAAAGTGTGCAAAGGCAAACGACCTTCTTTATACCATTCAGTACGAGCTATCTCAGCACAGTTAAGACGCCCAGAACAACTCACCTTAATACCTTTAGCACCCATCCTCAAACAACTTAGAATAGCTTTTTTCATCGCTCTTCTAAATGAACCCCTTTTTTCTAACTGTTGTGCAATGCTGTTTGCTATTAAAGCTGCATCTACTTCAGATCTTTTAACTCCTACTACATTCACTTCAACATTACTTTTTACTTTTTCAGCTATTTTTTGCTTTATCTTCTCAATATCTGACCCTTTCTTACCTATTATCACTCCAGGCCTAGAAGAATGTATTATTACAGACACTAAATTGACCGTACGCTCTATAACTACCTTAGAAACACCAGCATGCTTAAAAGATTTATTTATATAACTGCGAATAAATAGATCTTGATGTAATCCCTGTTTATAACCCTTTTCAGCATACCAAATTGAATTCCAGGTATTAGTATTTACTTGCAACCTAAACCCTATAGGATTAACCTTTTGTCCCATATTTTTACACTTTCCTTATTAATTTTCCATTTTTATGAATCATATAATTACCCCCAATTTTACAGTTATATTACTATAACGTTTACTAACTCTATTAGCCCTACCCATAGCTTTTGGATATACTCTACGCAAAGTAAGAGACTTACCTATTAAAATTTCTTTTATATATAAATTATCAATGTCCAATCCATAGTTATTTTGAGCATTAGCAATTGCAGAATTCAATACCTTCATTATAAAATCAGCAGCTTTTTTTTTCGCAAAATCTTAATTGTATATTAGCAAAAGAAACTTTTTTATTACGTACTAAATCAGCAGCCAAATTCAATTTACGAGGAGTTGATTTTAAAACCCTAGAACCAGCCTTAACTATTACATCTCTGTTTTTCATATCAATCACCTTCTTGTTGCCTTCTTATCACCACTATGCCCAGTAAATTTACGAGTGGGTGAAAATTCACCAAATTTATGACCTATCATATTCTGATCATTAACATTAACAGGAATGTAATCCTTACCATTATAAACAGCAAACTTTAAACCCAAACAACTAGGAGGGATTACAGAAGCTCTAGAGCGAATTTTTATGACCATATTAACAAGCCCTTTCTTTAAAGCAGCTTTTACTGCTCTTATTACAGAAGGATGACAAAAAGGCGGCTTCCACGCAGATCTACTCATAAATTACCCTTTTAATTGCTTTATATATTTATTACTAGGTTTGTTTTTCTTTCTAGTTTTCCTACCATTAGTTGAAACACCCCAAGGAGTAACAGGATGACGACCACCAGAAGTTTTTCCTTCTCCACCCCCATGAGGATGATCAACCGGATTCATCGCAACCCCACGCACAGTAGGTCTAATTCCAAGCCACCTACTTCTCCCAGCTTTACCTAGCTTTCTATTCTTATGATCAGAGTTAGAAACTACACCAATAGTAGCTTTACAAGAAGATAAAACCAGCCTAACTTGATCAGACCTAAGTCGCAATAAAGTATACTGACCATCACGCCCAACAATTTGCGCATAACAACCGGCAGCTCTAGCAATCGCAGCACCATTACCTGGTTTCAGCTCAATATTATGAACAAAGGAACCAACAGGTATATATTTCAATAACAAACAATTACCTGGTAGAATATCAGCATCATTTCCAACTGTAACAATATCACCAAGCTTCATACCTTGAGGAGCTAATATATAAGACTTAGTATCATCTTCTTCATATGATATCAATGCTAAAAACCCACTTCTATTTGGGTCATACTCTATTTTTTCAACTACACCCCGACCACTTCTATTACGTTTAAAATCTATCATCCTATACTTCTTCTTGTGACCACCACCCCTGTGACGAGTTGTAATTCTACCTTGATTATTCCTTCCACCACTGGATTTCTTACCAGATACAAGAGACTTTTCTGGCTTATCTTTTGATAAACCAGCTTTACTTATTAATACAGTCCCACGAGAAGACGGAGTAACAGGATTAAAAAATTTCATACCCATATTAAACACTCATTATATCTAATTTCTGACCATCTATCAAAGAAAAATAAACCTTTTTTTTCTGTTTTTCACAACCAATCACACCCCTGAAACGCCTATATTTCGGTTTTACTTTAATAACATTTATAGAAGAAACCTTAACATTAAATAGAGACTCTATTGCCGACTTTATTTGACACTTATTTACATTCACAAAAACATACAAAGAATATTTATTAAACTTCTCCCTCAAAAAAGAGGCCTTTTCTGTAATTATAGGAGATTTTATTATATTATTATATTTGATCATAATAATCTACCTTCAAGATGCTTTAAAGTATCTTTTGTTAACATCACACATTCATGATTCAATATATCAAAGACATTTAACCCAATAGGTTTGATTAAGTCCACATAATGCAAATTTCTAACAGCACGCAACAAATTATCTCCATAATTCCCAACTATCAAAAAGGAAGAAAATTTAAAATTTTTAATATATTCACACATTTCAGATGTTTTCTTCACATCAACATTTAAATTATCCAGAATAATCACTTGATTATTTAAATATTTTAGAGATAAAGCAATTTTTAAACCAAATTTGCGTACCTTTCTATTAAGAGAATAAGCATGACCCCTCACAACAGGGCCGAAAATAACCCCACCACCTCTAAATTGAGGAGATCGCAAACTCCCTTGTCTTGCTCTACCAGTACGTTTTTGACCATAAGGTTTAGCTGTTGTGCCAGAAACATCACTGATACCTTTTGTTTTATGAGTACCAACTCTTCTCTTTGCTAATTGCCATCTCACTACATCATGCAAAATACTCAAATTTTGCTTGGCAGAAAATATCAAAGGGTTAAGCTGAGCAGTACCTACATTATTATTAGATAGATTAACCAAATTACATTCCATAACTAACTCACCAAATTACTAGTATCATCATTTGCATCTAACAGCAAACCCACCGGAAAAGGAGCATCTTTATGTAAAGATTTTTTAACTGCATCTCTCACAAAAACATAAGAATTTTTAAACCCAGGAACATTGTTACCCTTTACAGCAATTATACTATTTTCATAATCAATAGATAATATCTTCATATTTTGTGCAGTTACTCTGCTATTACCTAAATGACCAGCCATTTTCTTTCCTCTGAATACTCTACCAGGATCCTGACATTGACCAGTAGAACCTTGCGATCTATGAGCAATAGAAACACCATGAGATGCCCTAAGCCCACTAAAATTATGCCGTTTCATCACACCAGCAAACCCTTTACCTACAGAATAACCCGTAATATCAAGATATTGACCAACTACAAAATGATTAATTCCCACCTTTTTACCATATTCTATTCCCAACAGGTCATTTAATCTACTTTCGTATAACTTGCATTTATTATTTATACCATTTTTCTTTAAATATTCCAACTGAGGTTTTGCTATATTTTTAAAATCTCCTGCACCTAAAATGACTGAATTGTAGCCACATTTATCTTGTCTTTTTATACCAATAATATAAGTTTCGCTGAGATGCAATAAAGTTACAGCCATGCGACTATTATCAGAGTATATAGCAGTATGACCAATATTCGTCATTAATAAACCAATTCTCCTCAGCGAATTTATTCTCTTCATTTCCTTTTCCTAAACCTTAACTTCCTTAACTTTTAGATCCACTTCCACGCCAGCAGAAAAAGATAAACCTGTAAGCATCTGCATCATAGTAGGAGTAAGATCATGCAAGACAATTAAACGCTTGGAAATTCTCATTTCAAATTGTTCACGAGATTTTTTATCAACGTGAGGAGATCTATTAACAATAAATTTAGAATCTTTTCTTGGCAACGCAATCGGACCAGATAATTTTGCACTAGACCGCTTTAATTCATCAACAAATTTTCGAACACACTCCTCTAATAAAGAACAATCGAAAGCCTTAATCTTAATGTATATATCTTGCTTCATCTCAATTATTACACTTACTCCAAAATTTCCGAAACCACACCAGAACCAACAGTTCTACCACCTTCTCTTATCGCAAAACGCAACCCCTTATCCATTGCTATTGGTGCTTGCAATTCTACTTCTACACTCACATTATCTCCTGGCATTACCATCTCCTTCCCATCTAGCAATTTTATGCTCCCAGTTACATCCGTTGTCCTTAAATAAAACTGTGGCTGGTAATTCGCAAAAAATGGTGTATGCCTTCCTCCTTCTTCTTTCTTCAATATATATACCTCCGCGTTAAATTTCTTATGCGGCGTTATTGTCCCCGATTTTGCTAATACTTGCCCTCTTTCCACCTCCTCTCTCTTTGTCCCCCTTAGTAATATCCCCACATTCAGCCCCGCACTCCCCTTATTCAGCAACTTCTTAAACATTTCTACACCAGTACATATCGTCTTTTGCGTCGCTTTTAGACCTATTATCTCTATCTCATCACCTGTTTTTATCTCTCCCTTTTCTATCCTTCCCGTTACTACCGTCCCACGCCCCGATATCGAAAATACATCTTCGATTGGCAATAAAAATGGTAAATCTACAGGCCTTGATGGAACCTCCACATATTCATCTAATTTTCCCATCAATTTGTCTATTGATTTCTTTCCATATTCACTGCTATCATCCTCCAGCGCCTTGAGTGCTGAACCAACTATCACAGGTACTTCATCCCCCGGAAATCCGTACTTGCTCAGCAACTCTCTCACTTCCATTTCCACTAAATCTATCATATCAGCATCAGCAACATCAGCTTTATTTATGTATACCACGATATATCCAACACCCACCTGCTTTGCCAGCAATATATGCTCTCTCGTTTGTGGCATTGGCCCATCAACCCCCGACACCACCAATATTGCTGCATCCATCTGTGCTGCACCTACTATCATATTCTTTACATAATCAGCATGCCCAGGACAATCAACGTGTGCATAATGCCTTTTTTCCGTCTGATATTCAACATGCGCTGTTGCTATTGTTATTCCCCTCTTTCTTTCTTCTGGCGCTTTATCTATTTGATCATATGCTATAAAGTTCCCGTAATGTTTTGTTATTGCCGCTGTTAACGTTGTCTTTCCATGATCCACATGTCCTATCGTTCCCACATTTACATGCGGCTTGTCAAATGCTTCTACTACTGCTGTCATAATT
>NZ_QPIP01000010.1 GCF_003344345.1 Wolbachia endosymbiont of Cylisticus convexus
TGAAAATTGCGATAGGTATGCGACATAAAATCTTAATTTCACGGATTTTATGCTCCACCTAAATGATGCCAGCTTCCGATTGTTGATCATCCGTCAGCCCGATACCTTTTATGTGGAATTACAACGTTACTCTCAATTTTTGCCACCCCAGAATCTGCATACTTTATATTCTCTTTTGGCAACATTTTTTCCTGTTTTCGTATCTTAAAATCGTGCTCTGTGTGACACTGATAGAATTTGCCCATCTTCTCTTATAACAATTTCCGTTTTCATTGTGTTTACTCTTTTCTTTCCAGAATAAGACAATTTTCCTATCTTTTGGCCGTTGTATTGGTTACATCTGCTAATATCTTCAAAATTCTTTCTGGCCTGTCCTTTTTTATTGAGATTTTTTTAGCCAAAAGTGGTTCCATTTTCTTGAATAATCGGCAAATGTTTGAGTTATACAAGTTACTCAAGAATCGGTGTGTTATATAAGTTTGATAATACAGAATTATACAGAGGATTTTGCCTTCCAATACAGGCAATTTTGACGTTCTTCCATGGCATTTCTTCTGTTTTTCAACCTTTTCCCACTCTGGTTTCGACAACCTTTTGGAATTCTTCTATTGTCAGACCTGTTACATCTCGAAAATTCCTCGGATGTTCTTTTAGATTATTAAGCTCATTTTACCTCACTTTTACTTGCTCTTTATATAACCATTTCTCCTCTTTTGCAGCAGGTCTTTATGTTTAAATTTTTAGGAGAAAAGCATCCTGAGATAATTGATGATATTTCTGAATATTTTACGTTAGGAGATAATGTAAAATGGCATGATATATTTAACAAAATATGGGATATTGACAACAAAAATCCAGAAGAGTTTAAAGAATGGATAGATAGTCAAGGTGTACAGTACACAAAGTGTGATTCCTCCATGGATATAGTACACAGTCTCACATCATTAGTAGATATACTTTAACAGTACTGCTTAAAGAACTAATAATTGCTGTTATTGGTTCTTTGAGTGTAAAATCAACTGATACTCAACACATCTTCTATTAAAAACTGCACAAATTCATTGCCATTCCAGTAATTCATAGAGATTTTACCCAAAATGGCTTTAACATTACCCTGCATAATAGCAGAGCCAAGCTCAGTATTTGCAGAGCGAAACGCAATAGCTTTTACCATAATATTGTCGTCAGCAATAAAACATTTTATATGGTCAACTCCTACAACTTCAGGCCTCCTTATCTTTGCTCCTTGAATGATGAATCTCGGTTCGGGGTTGCCAACACCAAATGGCTCTAAGCGCTGCAGTTGATTCCACAGGGATAAGTTTATTGCTTTAGCTGTTATTATACCATCAACTTTGATGGTTTTGTCATTTGTGGAGTTTGCAAATCTTTCAGTAAAGAAATCATGTAGATCACTTATTTTATCTTCCTTAATCGAAAATCCTGCTGCCATATTGTGACCACCACCTTCAATGATTAGGTTGGTAAATTTCGCAGAAAGAACCGCAGCACCAATATCTACTCCAGAAATTGATCTGCAGCTTGCTTTTCCTATTCCATTGTTTAAAGATATCACTATCGTTGGTAGGTGAAACTGCTCCTTTAGCCTTGATGCAATTATACCAATTATTCCTTGATGCCAATTGCCGCTTACCATTATAAAATTTACACCTAATTGGGCAAATTTTTCCGCTTGTGTTGTAGCTTCTAAGAGAGCCTCATTTTCTAACATTTTCCTTGCATTATTTAAGTCTATTAATTTTAGCGTGATTGAATGCACCTCTTCTTCATCATCGGTGGAAAGCAACCTTGCACCAAGGGATGCTTCTCCAATTCTTCCTCCGGCATTTATGCATGGCCCAATACTAAACCCTAACCGTGAAACACTTGGTTTTTCAAGGATTCCCAAAGCGTCAAACAAAACACGTAAGCCAACGTTTTTTCTTGCTGACATAACTTTTAATCCTTGTAAAACAAAAGCCCTATTTAGGCCTGTAATCTGCATAACATCACAGACAGTTCCAAGTGCAACAAGATCCAGTAGATCAAATAAATCTGGTTCTTTTTTGTTGGTAAAAAATCCTTCTTCACGTAAATTTCTATTAAGAGCAACAATTAGCAGAAATGACACTCCAACTGCTGCTAGGTTGTTATAAGGGGAGCTCTCATCAAGGCGGTTGGGATTAACAACTGCTACAGCACTTGGTAATTTTTCTATACCAAGGTGATGGTCGACAACTATAATATCAAGTCCAAAGACCTTTGCATCTTCTATTGGTTGATATGCAAGCGTACCGCAATCAACAGAAATACATAAATCAATTCCTTTCTTTTTAAGTTGTAATAAAGCATCTGTGTTTAATCCATAGCCCTCATCAACACGATCTGGAATATAGATTATAGAGCGTGTCCCAATCGCTCTTAAGTACCTATTAATCAATGCTGATGATGTTGCACCATCAACATCATAGTCACCAAATATTGCAATATTTTCATTATTGTTTATTGCTTTTATTGTGCGAGAAACAGCTTTATCCATATCAAGGAGGTGAAAAGGATCTGGTAATAGCGATCTGATTAGTGGATGTAAGAAGTCATGTGCATTTTTTATGTTAACACCACGACTAACTAATATTCTTGCTAATATTTCTGGTAACTCAAATCTCTGTATAAGAGTTAAAATTTCCCTTTGATCTGCTTCTTGTAACTCCCACAGTGCATTTGTTATGCTGCGTTTTTCAATGTCGAGTAGCATATTCTTTATAAATAAATACTGTATCAGAACTTTTAAGCTTATTCTATAATTGTGTTAGACTTCTGTATAACCTAGAAAAAAGATACAGGAGGGTGTCATGAAAGTAGCTGACACTGAAAATTGGCTTTTTAATGCAAAGACAAAGCAATTAGAAACACTATTATTATATTTTTAACTTATCCCTATTATAGTATTTTTTTAATCGGAGATGTTGATCATGACTAGGTAGTGTAACGTAGGAGTTCTTTCTTAAGTGGTTTAAAATTAGATTATGTTTTATGTATAATGCAATCCGTTATGTTTTTCCATTGTAAGATATTTTTTATATTAAAAAATTTAGCTTATCTTTCACACTAGTTTGTCTAAGCGTAATTGACACATGCCCTTTTTAGTGTGTAGTAATTCTTTAATTCTATAGCATTTTGTTTGCAAGAATCTGGAATGATAAGAGAAAGAGGCTACTTTTCCACTGTGGTGGAATCCATAAAGAACAAACCTTCTTCCTCGTCTTGAGTGCTGATGGTAGTGTGAGTGTTGAGAGGTAAAGGGTCATTTGTATGTCCATGTCCTACTCCTTTCATTGTAAATACAGGAAAGTTAACACTTTTTGCAAACCTTTCTTTTACAATTTTAACAAGATTATCATTATAACAGTTAACAAAGTCACCGAATATTACTGCATGTACTCCATCAAAAATATGAGCTTGTTTTAGGTGATCTAAACTGCGCTCAATTGAATATGGATAAACTCTTATGTCTTCTAAAAATAGAATTTTGTCTTTTGCATTTATTTGCCAAGCAGTTCCTATACTGTTTTCGACTAAAGTCATATTACCACCGATGATTTTAGACTCTAATCTGCCATTTTTTAGTCTAATTCCATTATTTATCATCTTTAGGTTATCAAATCTTATAGAGTCGCTTTTGTTAAGAATTAACTCTTTCAATTTTTCAACAGAACTTTCAGAAACGGAGTTATTTACTATCATTTCTAACATGGTGCCGTGAAGAGTTTGCCAGTCATATTTAACTTGCAGATAAATATGTAAAGCAGTGATATCACTATAGCCTATAAGAATTTTCTTATTTTTATTTTGAGCAATTCTTTCTTTTTTATCATTGGGTAACTTTTCTAGATAGGGAATTAACCGAGAAGCTCCTTCTCCTCCTCTGATACACCAAATTATTTTACTATCATCGGTTAGTGCATTAATTAGATCGTTCGCTCTAAACTCATCAGAGTTGGAATAAAATGGGTTGTCGTTACTGTATATTTTCTCCGAAATATGGGGATTAAAATCCAAAGTTTTTACGTATTCTTTTATAGTAGGCAAATCTGATTCTTTTCCCTTGGAAGAAGGAGCAATAATATCAACTTGATTGATTGTGTGTGCAGGATTAGTGAGTAAAGTGAACATAAAGCATAGAAAATAAAGAATAGAAGAATACATTAAAATATCTTATGAAACTCTTGCTTTAATATATCATCTAACTCGCAAAGAGAAACTTTTATTCCTAGTTTTTCCATTGATGTAACGCCGTAATCTTTCAGTCCACAAGGAATAATACCCTTATAGTGGGAAAGATTCGGAGAGACATTAAGCGCTACGCCGTGATAAGTTACCCATTTTCTCAAGCGAATGCCAAAAGCTGCTATTTTTTCTTCTACTCCATTATTGTTTACCCAGATACCTATTCTATCTTCTTTGAATTCTCCGAGTATATTAAAATGCTTTAAAACATTTATGATCCAATTACTTAGGTCCCTGATATACAGCTTGATGTTACATTTGTTTCTTTTTTTTAGGTTTAGCATTAAATATATAATGCGTTGCCCTGGTCCGTGATATGTATATTTACCGCCCCTGCCTGTTTTGTATATAGGAAATAGTTTTTCAACAATGTCATCGTCTGTTGCACCGATTCCTGCTGTGTAAAGTGAAGGGTGCTGAAGTAGCCATATTAGCTCATCAGATAAATTATTGTGAATTTGTTGAATTTTTGCTTCCATGAATTCTACAGCATGGTTATAATCAATGAGTTGGTTAGAGATTAGCCATTCTGTCATATACAATTTATTTTATTAAGCTTTATACTACTTAATAAATTTTCAAGCAAGTTTAGGTTGTTGGTGAGCTCTTAAAGCTTTCCAAGTTGTATAGGGATTTGTAACGAAAAAAGAGAAGCATTTGCCACTGCCTGGTGATGGTAAAAAACTTGACATATATTGCTGAATACATTAAAGTATTAATAAATACTTAATATTCATGTTAAATTAAAATATTTTAGTTGATTTTATAGGAGGATTTTATGCTAGATACAACACAAGAAAGTCAAAATGAATTAGGTGAGTTTAATCAAGAACAATGGGATCAATTTTTGGCTAAAAAGAAAAAGGAAGATTTAGAAGCAGTAAAAGAACAATCTAAGGAAAATAAAAAGGAAAATATAGAAATTCTGGAAAAACATTTCCATGATAGAACACTGCAGCCTATGAGCGAGTTCAAGAAAGTAGGAGAGAAAGAAGCAGGCTGCAGCTCAGGATTTCAAGCAGAGCATGAGTATGGCGAAAGCGATAAAGCGACTTTCATGATCAAATCTGTTTTAAACCACACGCTTACAGAAAAGGAAAAATGTTCTAGGCTAGCACAATTCAAAAAATCCTTTTACGAAGGATCAAGAAAAGCTACAAAATTGGAAAATCCTTATTTTTCAGATGATGAAGTGAATAATCTTATTAACCCATTCTGGTGGCTGATAGAAAGCAATATATGTTATGATGACTTGAATATTGCTGATTTTATCAGGGAATATGTTGCTGGTGATTTATATAAGTTGTTTTTGCATGATAGAGCTCCAATTGTTGAATTGGTAACAAATAACGATTTGCCAGAAAAAAGATTTGTAAAGAACGAGGCACAGAGTAGTGAAAGCCACGAGAAATATGAGAAAGGGGAATATAAGTTTCAAGATCAATCTAAAGAATGCATTGAGCAAGAGAAAAGCCAGGATAAGCTTCATCTGAGATCAAAGTTTTTGGATAAGTTTATAACATTAATGGATCCTAAGGAAAAAGGTAAAAATTACCAAGATGCAAAAGGTTTTGAGAAAATATTAGCTGCACAAATATTGCTTGGAGAAGCTGATATTATGCAACTAGAAAATTTTGGTATAATAGAAAAAGAGTATGAAAATGCAAAAGGTGAAAAAGTAAAAGAAAAACTCTGGGCAAAAATTGATCATGGTAGGTCACTTTATTCCTGCGTTAACCACTGGAATCAAATCCTCTTGTGTGACTTTAAAACCTTGTGTGGAATTGAAGTGGATTATAAAGGATTAGCACTTGAGTTAAGCTCATATGTTAAAACTATATCTGAAAATGAAGAACTGATTAATGGGTTAATAGATAAAAAAGCTAGCAATTTAAATCAACTTCTAAACTCTGAGATGCAGTTTACTCTTAAATATATTTCTAGTAACAATCCGGCTATTTTCTGTAAAGAAGTGTTTAGTTATTCATCTAAGTCTAAGGAGTTTGTATCTGATAAGGGTAATAGTTTAGGTGGTTACTTTAAGCAAAGGTTAAAGAGCCAAGTTCAGACTATGAGAGAGTATTCAGAAATATCACATGTTATATCAGCAATTAGCAACGATTTTGAAGATATTATCAACGTATCACGAGAGTTTTTTGTGTCTCAGTGCAAAAATCCACTGATTTGGGCAATAAAAACAGGTAAAAAACTTGATGGTAAAGACCCTATAATCTGGGCAGTAGATAATGGTAAAAAACTTGATGGTAGAAACCCTATAATCTGGGCAATAGAAACAGGTAAAAAACTTGATGATAAAGCCCCTATAATCTGGGCAATAGAAACAGGTAAAAAACTTGATGATAAAGACCCTATAATCTGGGCAGTAGAAACAGGTAAAAAACTTGATGATAAAGCCCCTATAATCTGGGCAATAGAAACAGGTAAAAAAATTGATGATAAAGACCCTATAATCTGGGCAGCAGATACTGGTAAAAAAATTGATGGTAGAAACCCTATAATCTGGGCAATAGATACTGGTGAAAAAATTGAAGGAAAGAAACCAGGAAAATGTGCAGCAGAGCATGGTTTTTTAATTAATGGAAAAAATCCTGAAACTTTTGCAAGTAAGGTACAGTTAGTAAAGTTTGTAAATAAAGCTTCGCTTCCAATTGTTGGGCTGGCTATTGTTGCTTGTACTGGTTTTATTATTGCAAATCTAAGCATGGCGTTGATTATTTCTGCAGCTGCAGTTGCATTAATTGCGGCACTTATTGTTAAACCCATTGCTTCACATGTACAAAGAGACTTATTACAAAATAGCACTGTAAGTACAAGTCTTAACAATCCAAGCGTTGGGGGATTTCAAAGAGAGCTTCAGCTTGCTTAATAGAAGTGATACTTATGCCTTCAGAGGAGGCATAAGCATTCTTTAATTACATTTCTTTATTAATGTAATGTTTTTTTCTTATCATTTAGGTAGCTGGCCTTTACGGTGTCATCCCAGTGCTTGACACTGGGATCCAGCTTTTTCATAATCATCAAAATGTTGTATTTTAACATTACTTTTATACTCGCAAATTTAACTGGATCCCAGTGTCAGCTACTCGGATGACATCATTCTTGTAACACTAATTGATATAATTCAACTACAATTTCAAATTTTTAACAAAATTTTCAGGAGGCACATATGAATTTTAACATTTTTCAAAAAAAGAAAAGCAGTGAATACTCTGCTTTTCAACTAATGATGGAACCAAGTTGGAGTAGGCGTGATTATGTAAGTTTTGCTGAGGAAGGTTACATAAAAAATGTTATTGCTTTTCGAGCAATTAATATGATCGCAAGTGCTGCATCTTCGGTACCTTTTACTCTCTGCCAGCTCACTGACCAGGGAAAATCGCAACTAAAAGCACATCCATTACTGAAGTTGCTTTATTCTCCTAATCCAATGACATCAAAATCGGAATTTATTGAGGGGATTGTAACTTATCGATTAGTTAACGGCAATTCTTATATATTGATGATTGAGCTGCAAAACAAACCAACAGAGCTTTATCTTCTGCGCCCCGATAGGGTTGAAATTGTTCCAGGGAGAAATAACATTCCTTATATCTATCGTTATACCGTAAATAACAACAGTTATGACTTTAAAGTTGATAAATTAACCGGACGTTCAGCAGTGTTGCATCTTAAAACCTTTAACCCCTTGAATGATTGGTATGGACTGTCACCAATTGAGGCAGCTGCATATAGTATAGATCAGCATAATCAGGCTGGTGCTTGGAATCAGGCAATGCTGCAAAATGGTGCAAGACCAAGCGGTGCAATAGTTGTGAAATCAGAAAAGGATGGAAGCGGTGGAAACTTAAGTCAAGAGCAGTACCAACGCTTGAAAGCACAGATAAACGATCATTATTCAGGTCCTGTCAACGCTGGAAGACCTATATTGCTTGAAGGAGGTTTAGAGTGGAAGGAAATGAGCTTATCACCGAGGGACATGGATTTTATTGAGTCAAAACACAGCTCAGCTCGCGATATTGCGCTAGCTTTTGGCGTTCCACCACAGTTGCTTGGCATACCCGGTGATAACACTTACAGTAATTTAGTCGAAGCACGTCTTTCTCTTTGGGAGCAGACGGTTTTACCGACACTGGAAAACATTGTCTGTCACCTAAACTCTTGGTTGACACCTAAGTTTGGTAATGATTTGTGCTTGTCATACGACAAAGATGCAATAGAAATTCTCATGGAAAAAAGGCAAAAGATGTGGAAATACGTGGAAAACGCAAACTTTATGACACTTAATGAAAAAAGGGAAGCATTTGGCTTGCCACCGCTGCAGGATGGTGATAAGTTGAGTTGATATTTATTGCTAAGTATAGTGTAGATATTTATTCTAAGCTGTAATAAATTAGAGGTAGTTTATGTATCAAGAACAAGAAAATTCAGTAAGTTTTACTCTTCCTCATATAGAATTGTCATCGAGACGCAAAGCGAATGTTAATGCAGTAGATCTTGATGGTGCTACTCCCTTACATTATGCTGCTTGCGGCAATCGTTTAGAGGAAATGAAATTGTTGCTTAAAAACGGAGCAAATGTTAATGCAGTGGACAATTATTATTTTACTCCTTTACATTATGCTGCTCACAGAAATTGCTTAGAGGAAATGAAATTATTGCTTAAAAACGGAGCAAATGTTAATGCAGTGGACAATTATTATTTTACTCCTTTATGTTATGCTGTTCAGGCAGGCCGTGTAAATATGGTAAAATTATTGCTTAAAAACGAAGCAAATGTTGATATAGTAGATAATTCTAGCGTTACTGTTTTACATTTATCTGTTCTCAAAGGCCACACGGAGATAACACAGTTATTGCTTGAAGATACAGAGAGTCCAAGCACAAGCTGTAGCAACATAAGCATTGAAGAACTGGAAAGACAAGCAATTAGTCAGTATTATTGTTAATTAAACTATTACAATTAAACACAAATCAACTTGAGGATAGATGAAGTTTACTGCCTTCTAAATCATGTAGCTAAATGAATGTATCCGTTCAGCAGAGTAGCAAAATAAGATAGACAAAAAACATAGGAACAAATGGTCAGTGCTTGACACACAGCTGTACGAACATTATCTGTAGGAAGATGTCATGCCAGTGCCCTCTTCTTGTCATCCCAGCGCCCTCTGTGGTGTCATCCCAGTGCTTGACACTGGGATCCAAGAACTTTGATAGGCTGGTGAGTGTACAAGTAGTCAACCTTATGTTCAAGCATGTCGTTTTAATCGGGACTGCATGAAAGCTAGATCCCAGTGTCAAGCACTGGGATGACAAGGAAAGAAGCACTGAGATGACAAGAAAAGAAGCACTGGGATGACAAGAAAAGAAGCACTGATTTCACATGCATCTGAACAGATACAATTAACTATTTTTCTTGCTAACTAAAGTGGTGAAGATTTTGTCTACATCAAAACTCATCTCAGGGCGCCAAATAGGGCCATCTAAGTGTGCCTCGATATAAAGAGGACTATTATGGTTTGGTAGCCTGAAAAAGAGTCTGAATATAGAAGCTAAGGAGAAGTTAGATAAGATTAAATTAGAAGAAATAGAACCTGATGCTTGATCGATACTAAACTGTGAACTAGTTGAACATACACCACTTTTAATACTTGCTTTTCCACTAATATTTTTAAAGAGCGTACTGCCTTTATATATATCAGTATGAGCAAGTGTGGAGATTTCAGATTTGTTTTTACTACTTAATAAATTAGTGATAAATGAATTAAAATCTACATTGATAAACTTTATTTTTTGTGCCTGCAAATCTACCTCTCCTGATAAATTACTCGCCCAATCATAAAAGCTCTTTCCTTTCGCTTTAACTTCTCCATTCAAAGTTACCTGACCACTTAAATTTTCAATCCCTATAACCTTGCCTATTTTTTTCACATCAAGATTTTCAATAAGAAACTTTACATTCATTGCATCCAATCCTAAATAGCCCTGAAAAAACATTTGCTCATGTTTCAATACATAACTTATTCGCCTAACAGTAACGGTATTACTCCTAATTGCTGCATCTATTTTAAAGTTCTTTAAAGCACTTTGCTTAGTTGTAAATTCTTCAATATTGACTTCTACATCTGCGTCAAAGCCTTCTTTATCACCCAAGAAATCAAGCTGCTTTGTTGACCATTGAATTTGATCTATTTCATTTTTTGAGTTTCTTTTTACCTCTGCTAAACTCGGTAATTTAAAGATATTTCCATTAAATTTATTGCCTGTAAGGTTTACATCTAGCAAAGGCTTAGTGTATTTTTGATCCACTAATATTTTCGCACTGCCGGTAATGTCAAAATCTTTTCCAGATATCTTTATTTTATCTGCAGCTAGCTTACCCTTTTCTATCATTAACAGGAAATCCAAATCTTCAATTTTTGTATCATTCAATATAGAATCTTTAACACTAGCTCTTATATTTACATCATACTTCAGGTTGCTCAGCCATTGCACATTAGATAAGTTACTGAATAATGAATAATTATATTTATCTACATTGAGATTGCGTATACTAAACTTACCATCAATCACATTGTGTTTCTTCATGTGATTTACATTGATTGATTCTTCCAAAAATTCCTTATCATTTGTTAATCTAATTTCTGAAATGGATAATATTCTTGGTGCAAGGTGCAATTTAGAACTTAGTGTAAATTGATTTTTCTCATCTTCTTTTGTTTTTATAGAAGGGAAAAAATGTGAGATGAATGACTCGCCCTTTATCAATAAATCACCATTAAATTCAGATAAGGTACCATTATTTGAAACTCTTCCTGATAATTGAGATATGTTATTAGTTCCAGAAAATTGAAGAAGCGTATCAACTTTTATTTCGCCATCAGCAAATTTTAGCGTAGCATGAAATTTGTCCAATATTTTGTTTTGATATTGAATGTTAGAAGCTTCCATATTAAAATCTAAGCTCAAGTTCTTTGGCACAACTGCTCTAAAACATTCCAGAAGGTCTTTCATGTTCGTTGTTCTTTGTGAATCATTTTGTATGGAATCTAAGTCAACTTTACTGAAGCTAATATTGAAATTAGTGTAATCGCTTTTTCTATCGTTTTGTATTGTACCGCTGGCCTGCATGCTTTTGGAATCAATTTTTAAATCAGTTGCCGTAAACTCACTTTCATTGAGACTGATATTGGATGATATCTTAATATTTTCGCTGGGAATCGCATAAGAAAGGAAGCTAAGATTAATGATTTTTGCTAAGTTGCTTACAGAATCAGAACTATTGTTAATCATTAGTGTTAAATTACCCTGGAGCTCTTCTTGATTTTTATTACCTGTAAATAGCAAATTTGCAAAATTTGAATCAACACTAATGTGTACATTCTTTTTTGTTATATTAACCTTTCCTGAAAAATCATAATTGTTATTACCAATCTTTACTTTACCAAAAAACTGCTTATTTTTTTTTACAGCAACCTCTTGTATGTTAACAGTATCAGCAGAATTATTATTAAAACTTATTTTGCTGTCTTTTATTACTATATCGACTATGTTATCACTGGCTTTTGCATTTATGATGTTAATTAAATTTTCTTTATTGCTTTTCATACCAAGCAATGTAATTGACTTTGGTTGCAACGAAAATAAAAACAACGATAGGAACGATGGCCTTATTTCAATTTTTTTTGCACTAATTAAATCTGATAACTTTTGCTCTTTATTTTTGTTGTATTGCACATATACATTATAAATAGTGAGCTTTGGAGTAATGAGTGAAACTTCAACTTTTCCTACAATATGTACTTTCGCATCATACTTCTTCTCTAACTCTTTTATTATATATTCCCTGTAGCCACTCCAATCCTTAAAAGCTGCGGCAACATGAAGAAGGACTAATACTAAAGAGATTGATAATATGGCGTATAAAGAAAGTTTCATAATAGACCTCTCATTCCAGCATCCCTTCTCGTCTTGTCATCCCAGCGCCTATCTTTGTCATCCAATCCTGTCATCCCAGTGCTTGACACTGGGATCCAGGAAATTTGATTAGACATTAAATTAATTAGCAAAAAAGTAGCTAGTCTTATGTTAAAACACAGCATTTTTGATGAAGTCACATGAGAAGCTGGTCTGAGCACTGGCTTCCCGGTGAAAATTGCTCTCAAACCACAACACTCATACAGTTGTGTGTGTGACACTGAGATCCATTGTAACTTAAACAAGGTTTTCCAGATTATATAATCAACAAAATTTCTGGATCCCAGTGTCAAGCACTGGGATGACACCGTTTGCTGTTCCTTTAGCAAAAGATCTAGTTTATACATATTTCAAATTATTCAAATTTCCTCTAAACATTAGATAGAGAGTACTAAAATAAACAATAACACTCAAAGCTATTAAAGTTACTAAATAAACAATACGAGTCAGGAAAAATAACCCTACTGATAAGTAATTAGAGAGATAAAGAACTATTGACATAACCAATGTTGCAACGAGAATTTTTACAATATTTAGTAATAACACTTGGCTAATCTTATACATTTTATTTATTATTAAATAATTAATTAATAAAATGGAATTTATCCAAGTGGAAATGGAAGTAGCAATAGCAATTCCTATATGCTGATACTTATTCATTAACAAAAAATTCAACACTACATTAATTCCAAGACATATTAGCGAAAATATAGTTGGTATTTTTAGATTTCCCCTAGCAAAAAATGTGGGTAGCAGTACTTTGTTTATAATAAATGCAGGTAAAGAAAGAGAAAATGCTACTAATGTAGGAACAGTTTGCTGCACTGCATGATAATCAAATTGACCGTAAGAAAAAAGCGTAAGTAAAATTATATCAGGAATAATGATAAAAGCAGCAGTTATTGGCATAATTAACATTAATCCTATATTGAGAGCTTTGTTCTGTATTTTGACTATGTTTTCAATATCATTTACTTGTTTTGAAATTAAGGGAAGAAGCACTGTGCCAATTGCAGTACCAATTACTCCTTGCGGTAGTTGATTTAGTCTATCGGCATAATATATATAGGACACTGCACTTGGTATAAAACTTGCCATGATTGTGTCAATCCATACACTTATCTGTGTTACACAATTGTTAATAATTGCAGGTATCACACGCTTAAAAAATAACTTCACTTCATTACTTAATGCCAGGCTAAAAGAAAAGAAAGCCTTTAATTTGTATGCACTAAACAGTATCAGAACTAGCTGTAAAATCCCTCCGATCAGGACAGCTATAGAAAGGTTATGAGCAGGTGTTTCAATGTAAGGTAAAAACAAACTGATGATTAAACAGAGATTCAAAATAATTGGTGCAATAGCCGTTGAAGCAAAATGTTGTTTTACTTGCAGCATTCCGCCAATAAGTGATGCAATTGAGACAAAGATTATGTAGGGCATCATAATTCTTGATAAAGTAACAGTAAGGGTAACCTTACTTTGGTCAAACCCAGGGGTGAATACCTTGATCATGTAAGGGAAGAAGGTTTGCGTGATAAGGCAAAAAATTATTAGGATAATAAACGTCATGGATATTACACTACTTGCGAAATTAAATGCCTTTTTATTGTTATATGATTCTGCAGAATATAGCGGTATGAAGGAGGTAGTGAATGCTCCCTCTGCAAAAAATGCTCGAAATAGATTGGCAAAACGAAACGAAGAAAAGAACATGTCTGCAAGAGAGGTTGCACCAATAACCGTAGCAATCAATACATCCCTTATTAACCCTGAGATTCTTGAAATAGCCGTAAAAAAACTAAATGTGAAAATACTTTTAAACATACCACAGTGTCAATACGATTAACTATAATGGTAAAAGCATAAATGAAAATATTTATTGACTTAAAACCCTCCAAAAAAGGGGATAGGTTAAATAATCAATTGACTATTTGCGCTTATATGTTAGAAATTTTATATCTTGGCGGGCGTAGCTCAGTTGGTAGAGCGTCAGTTTGTGGTACTGAATGTCGCCAGTTCAATCCTGGTCGCTCGCCCCACTAAAATTTTCCACTTTACAGAAATATAAACATTCTCTATTTTTGCAAAGCCATTATTTGCCGTTAGCATTTTTGTTACTCCAATGTGCTGCTTAGATGGCTGAGAGTGAAGGGAGTAGTTTGTGATTTAGAGTAAAAATGGCATTTGTTAATTAGTGAGGGGATTGTATGTATGTGTGTTTGCTAGTTTATAGTATAGTGTCAGTACTAGGAGTATTAGCTTGGTGGTTGAGTTTTGATACTTCATCACCTTTAGCTATGGGTGGAATTGCTGGTTCTACGGTTCCAGTATTACTTGCGATTCTTCACGTAGGATGTTTGCTATACAAACTTTGCAAAAGAGATCCTATTGGGGAAAATTATGAAAAAGCAGCAATTCTTTTGAGTATTACTATATCTGTAAGTGCTGTAATTGGAATTATACTTACTGCAGGTGTGGCTGCTATTTTTCCTAATCCAATAATAGGATTTACATTCGTAGGTATGATAATAGCGCTAATAGCACCGTTTTTAGGGCTTTTTGCAACTGTAGCTATAGCGCGTTGTGCAGATGAAATAGCAATTACATTTGCAGCAAGGGCAACTTCGATTACAGAGTCTACATATGTTAAAATATCTCAGGAAGAAGAAGTGGATAAATGTATTACCTTTCCGGGAGAAGAAGTGAATAAAAGTATTACCTCTCCTACAGTTGAAGAAGTTTTTTCTGCAAAAGAGACGGCAGTTTGAGCTAATCAAGTAAGAGTAGTGTGCAACACTGGAATCTGTAAAATTTGACATCAATTACTGATAGCTGGAATATTATAGAGTAGGAGTTACTCAATGTATAAATACGACGTAGTGATAGTAGGTGGCGGTCATGCCGGGTGTGAAGCAGCTGCAGCTGCAGCTCGTCTTGGTGCAAGTACGCTACTTATAACCCATAAAATTTCAACTATAGGGGAAATGTCTTGCAATCCAGCAATTGGAGGGGTTGCAAAGGGTGTTGTAGTCAGGGAAGTAGACGCTCTTGATGGAATAATGGGAAGGGCTATCGACCGAGCAAGCATACACTCAGTCATTTTAAATAGTAGCAGAGGTGCAGCGGTATGGGGGCCACGTGCACAAGCAGACCGAAAGTTATACAAAAAAGCAATACAAGAAATTATTCTAAATTATGACAATTTGACAGTAAAAGAAGAGTCAGTTAATGATTTTCTTATAGAAAGTAATGGCAACGGAGAATCGTACATTAAAGCTGTAATAACAAGCTCAGGTGAACGTATACTGACAAGCAAAGTTGTTTTGACTACAGGAACTTTTTTACGTGGTGTGGTTCATATAGGAGAGCAAGTAACTCCTTCAGGGAGAATGGGAGATAAACCTGCAGTAGAGCTTGCAAATACGCTGAAGAAATATAATTTCAAACTAGGTAGGCTGCGTACTGGAACTCCACCAAGGCTTGATCGTGGCACTATAAATTGGTCGGTATTACAAGAGCAAGTGGGCAACAACCCACCTTCACCGTTTTCTTATCTCACAGAGAAAATTAACCAGCTTCAGGTTTCATGTTTTATTACTCATACTAATGAAAATACGCACAGAATAATTCGAGAGAATCTTCATAGGTCAGCCTCTTCATATTTAGATGACGTTATTGCACCAAGATACTGCCCATCGATTGAAGTTAAAGTTAAAAAATTTGCAGAAAAAAATAGTCACCAAATATTTCTAGAACCAGAGGGGCTTGACGATAACACTATATATCCAAATGGAATTTCAAATTCATTGCCTATCAAGGTGCAGTGTGAAATGATAAGGAGTATCAAAGGGCTCAAAAATGCAGAAATATTAAGACCTGGATATGCAGTTGAGTATGATTATATCGATCCACGAGAGCTATTTCATACTCTTGAAACTAAGAAAATTAAAGGTCTCTACTTTGCTGGCCAAATTAATGGTACCACTGGATATGAAGAAGCAGCAGGACAAGGAATTATTGCTGGAATTAATGCAGCGCTTTCTGCATCTTTTGTTCTCCATCGTACAGATTCATACATCGGTGTAATGATAGATGATCTGGTCACTAAGGGGATAGCTGAACCTTACAGATTATTCACCTCGCGTGCAGAATATAGACTAGCAATTAGGTCAGATAATGCAGATAGAAGATTGACACAAAAAGGTTATGATATCTCCCTTGTGTCGCATGAGAGATACTCCGTTTTACAGAGTAAACTTAAGTCTATTAAGCAACTTGAGGAGAAATTGGAGAGCCTAACAATTACTCCTGAGCAGCTCAGGTCCTATGGTATTAAAATATCTTATGACGGAATAAGAAAAACAGCACTAGATTTACTTGGTTATCCAAATATTGACTGGAATAAATTACGAGAAATATGGCCAGAATTAAACATGGTCACGCACTGGAATGACACCACGATAGTCAGCATAACCAAAAATGAAATATGTGAAGCAGTTGCAATTGAAGCAAAATACAAGCCTTATCTAGTAAGACAAGAAGCAGATATGAAGTTTTTACAAGAGGAAGTTAGTACTCAGATTCCAACCAACTTCAACTATTCACAAATTAAAGGTCTGTCCAGTGAAGTGATAGAAAAGCTGCAGTCAATAAAGCCAGCAACAATTGGTATTGCGAAACAAATACAAGGCATCACTCCAGCAGCGATAGTTAGCATATTGGTGTATTTGAGAAATAGAAAAATTGCTAATTGAAGATTTTGCTTGACAGAGGTAGCTTTGTTAATTATTATAGTCTAAAGTAGCTGTGTTGCCACAGTGGGCTTGCTTTTTTAAGCAAAAATTTCCTAAAAATTTCAAATATCTTTCAAGTCTAGAGGTAATATCATGTCAAAAATCGAAGAATTTCGCTCTTTTATGCGCGAAATAAATGTTGATGCATTTATGTTGCATACCAAAGACGAGTATTTAAATGAGTATTCAGAGGAGCTAACTAAGTTATGTGGCTTCACAGGAACAAATGGGCTACTTATTGTTACAAAAAACAACAAGTGTCCATTTTTTACAGATGGACGCTATATTACACAAGCTCACAATCAACTCGATCAAGACAATTTTCAAATATATAATATACAAGAAGAGGATCCACACAGGTGGGTAAAAGCAAACTTAACATTGACTACCTCACTGGGTTATTATCCACAGTATTTTACTATAAAAGAGATAAGAAAATATGAAGGTATTTGTAAACTAGTATCCTATTCAATTGAAAGAAAAAATAGTCATCAAAAACAAACGATAATTTCACACGTAGCTGAGTGTTCTGGTGAGAGTAGTAAGGATAAATGTGAAAGAGTAGCTAAAAACATAGAAACTGAGGCAGTGCTTCTGACTGATCCAAATTCAATTTCATGGTTATTAAATTTAAGAAATGAAAGTGCTGAATATACTCCTTGTATATTCGGCCGTGCTATATTGTATAAAAACGACAACGTTGATTTATTTATTCGAGATAAAGAACATTCAGTTATGCAGGCAAATTTTGATAATCATATAAATATTTTTGATATTAGTGAGCTAGAAAATTCACTGCATAAGCTAGATTCAATAATGATAGATCCAAGCACAACTCCAATGAGCATTATGAATGCAATAGATCCCTTGTATAACCATTATTTAAATGAAAAATCAGCTTCGGTGTCATTCCAGCGCGTGACGCTGGAATCCAGAAATAAAAAAGTATGGATCCCAGTGTCAAGCACTGGGATGACAATAGGTAATGAAAAAGGTCTAATAGAAAATAAGCAGATAATTGAGAGAGAAGATCCTTGTTTGATTCATAAAGCAATAAAAAATCAAATTGAAATAACCGGAGCTATAAATGCACACATTCGAGATGGAGTAGCAGTTACAAATTTTCTACATTGGCTTATTGGCAATGAAATTACTGAGCTCGAAGCTGAAGCGAAGATTTTAGAATATAGAAGAAAGCAGGATTTATTTAAGCAACCAAGTTTTCCAACGATTTCCGCATTTAATGAAAATGGAGCGATTATTCATTACCGTGCAAATAATAAGACAAATAAAGTCATTCAAAAAGATGGGCTGTATTTAATTGACTCTGGTGGTCAGTACCTTGATGGCACAACCGATGTTACAAGAACTATAGCAATTGGCAATCCAACTAATGAGCAGCGAGCTCACTACACAACAGTGCTAAAAGCTCACATTGCGATAGCAAGTGCGGCCTTTCCCCCTGGCACTACTGGTGGGGAGTTGGATATATTAGCGCGTATACATTTATGGAAATTTGGAATGGACTACATGCATGGTACAGGGCATGGAGTAGGAAGTTATCTCTCAGTGCATGAAGGACCGCAAGCAATATCAAAGGGAAATAAAGTGAAACTCATGCCAGGAATGATACTCTCTAATGAACCTGGCTACTACATTCCAGGAAAGTATGGAATAAGAATTGAGAATCTGATGTATGTTGAAAAGCGAGAAAATGGCTTCTTAAGCTTTAAACAATTGACCTCTGTTCCGTATGATAGAAGGCTAATAGATGTGCAAATACTTACTGAAGATGAAATTAAGTGGATAAATATCTACCATCAATTTGTCTATGAAAATTTAGAAAATGGCATGAAAGATAAGGAATGGTTAAAGAAAGTGTGTGACCCTTTAAAATAGATAATTTGTTATTTAATTAAGTATTAATATGGTAGTTTTTGTATTGTTTTTAACTTAAAACAATATATAATTAAGGGATATGGTTTCAAGAAGGTGTAATTATGACAGACAAAGTGCAAGAAGATGAGTTTATGAAGCAGTACATGGATACTTGCAAAGAGCAGATAGAAAAACTAGCAAAGGATCCTGATTTACTTAATCAGACCTTAAAGCCATTCATGCAAATGTCTCAGCAGCTTATGGCTGGTGGTATGTTAGAAGGAAATATGCCCAGCATGATATCTGATGTGGGTAGCATGGATATCAACAAGATGATTGCTCAGATGCAAGAAATGATTAGCTACATAAAGGGTAATCACAAAGAACTTATGAAAAAAGATGCTTCACAAATTCAAGAGCTTGATGATTCTAGTAAAAGATTGAGAGGCTTGGTCAAAAAATTGATAGAAAAAATTGAAGCTCAGTAGTTTTATTCTAGTTATCAAGCTTACGCAAGTAGTATTTATTCATATCAAATTTGCTTAATAATAGTGAGGCTGAAATTTGGTATCGCCATTAAAATTAAATAAAAACATAAAGAGATGATTGAACTTAAAAGCCAAGAAATTTGTGCAGATGAAAATAAGAAAAATTTGATTATTTTTTTTCATGGTTGGGGCTCAAGTGGCGATAATTTCGTTCATCTTGCTAAAGTTATGAGCAAGTTTTTGCCTGATTCATATTTAGTAGTGCCCAATGCTCCGTTTAAGAGAGAAATAGGTGATGGTTATCAGTGGTTTAGTTTAGAAGATCGTAGTGAGAAAGCACTATATAATGGGGTGAAAAATGCCACATCAATTGTAAATCATTTTATTGATACAAAATTAAAAGAGCTTAATTTAAAAGATACGCAGCTTTCTTTAGTTGGATTTTCTCAAGGGGCAATGCTTGCAATAAATGTAGCTCTTACCCGGCTTCAGTCTTGTGCGTCAGTTGTTGCCTATTCTGGTAGATTTCTTTCGCCTTCAAAAACTGCACCGCAGATCAAATCAAAACCTAGCATATGTGTTATTCATGGTGACGCTGATGATGTGGTACCTTTTTCGTCCCTTGACTTAGCGATTAAAGCTCTGGAAGAAAATGGAGTAAATGTTGAAGGATACCCAATTCATGGATTAGGGCATATTATTAATGAAGAGGGAATAAAGTTAGGGGTAGAATTTATCAAAAAGAATTTTAAAAATTAATTTCCATGCACTTATTTTGCTTTGGCTATGGATATGTAGCTAAATTTCTATCGAAAAAACTACTGAACTTAGGTTGGAAAGTTAGTGGTACATCAAGAAATAAAAGTATACAAAATGTAACTCTTTTTGATTATGAGGAAGTCAACCAAGATCTACTTAAAAGTGCAACGCATGTTTTAATTTCTATTCCTCCAGACGGCGATGATGTTGTGGAAAGATACGGTCTGCAAAACGCAAAATGGGTGGGTTATTTGTCTGCAACTAACGTTTATGGTGACCACTGTGGTAATTGGGTGAATGAGGAATCTGAAACAAAACCTATAGAAATCAGAGGAGAAAAGCGCCTTGATTCTGAAAAGAAGTGGCTAAATAGCAAATTGCCTGTGCATATTTTCCGTTTGGCTGGGATATATGGCCCTGGTAGAAATGCGTTAATTGACTTACAGCTTGGCAAAGCAAGAAATGTGGAAAAAATTTTTTCTCGTATTCACGTTGAAGATATATCGAATGTTTTATTTTCTTCCATGCAAAATATAAAGCCTTGTGAAATATACAATTGTGCGGATGATTTACCTGCTACGCAATCAGAAGTGGTAATGTATGCAGCCGAGCTTCTCAATATTAGCCCTCCAGAGCCAACTTCCTTGCCAGATTATGTGCAGAGTTTTTATTTAGGATCAAAAAAAGTGAGTAATACTAAAATTAAAAAAGATCTTGATATCTCTCTAATTTATCCTGATTACAAGATGGGATTAAAAAGCTTACATACATCAGAATGGAGAAAATAATTGCAGCAGGGTGGCAAAATAAGGTAGACGACAACTATGGGAACAAATGGTTGTCATGAAAGTAGCTGATACTGGCAAAAAACGTTGTAAGAGCGCTTTCGTCAATCTGGATCCCAGTACTGGGATGACATGATGGAAACTGAGATAACAAGAAAGGAAGCACTGGAAAGAAATGGGTGTCATTCAACTAGCTGACGCTGGAATCCAGATATGATTTCATCATATAAATTTTTCCATTCTTGGTTTGTTTTTCAATTAAGTTTATTTTCCATTTTCTCTGCCAGCTCTTTAGAAGTATCCGTTCAGCAGGGTGGCAAAATAAGGTAGACAAAAACGTAGAAACAAATGGTCAGTGCTTGACACTGCTGGTCCAGTCCTTTTTCACAAAAAACGTTGTAGAGCGTTTTCGTCAACCTGGATCCCAGTGTCAAGCACTGGGATGACAAGAAAAGAAGCACTGGTTTCACATGAATCTGAACAGATACCTTTAGAAGCTTTTCTTTATTAATTGCTAAACTTATATCTTGAAATTCCTCAAAGTAGACTAACTTACTAACATTTGATGTCTTGCAATACTATACTTAGTCTGTGTCATTTCTCCCTAACATCAACGAAAGCTATATACTAGGTCTGTAATTATTTGTCAATACAGTTTTTATTGAAAAATAGAGCCTCACATTTTTTTGATATTAAACCTGTATCTGCTACAGAAGCACTGAATCTACAAGATTATGGAAATTATTTGCAAGATCATAGAAATTATCTCTAATATCTATTAATATATTACTTATATTAATGGGTGTTGGCTCTTGTGAATAATCATCTTGAGGAGCTTCAGAACTCCGGGACATACATTTGTTATAGCATTTTCTATCTGTACTAATTACCCTATGATCAAGTGTTGTACATTCTCTCATGCAGATTGACTTCTGATCCTGACCCAGATCCAGATTAGTAAAATCACATCCTTTCTTACATATTCCCTCCAAGAGATCACCATTGTGTCTTTTTTCACATATTCTGTGGCAATCGTAATTTGTATATAGTATTGGTGCCTCATTTTCACTATCCATCAATGTAGGAAGTTGAAGTGCGTTTTGTGTAGATTTTGGCATAATATACTCCTTAATTAAAAAATCAATATAATATTAACATATAAGCATTAATATTATGTTAATTATAGTATAATTACTTTTCAGATCAGATACGTTTTCTTTATTGAAAATTTCAGAAGAATAGAGTACAAAAGAAGCCTCACATTTTTTTGATATTAAACCTGTATCTGTTACAGAACAGACACTGAATCTGCAAGATTATGGAAATTATTTGCAAGATCATAGAAATTATCTCTAATATCTATTAATATATCACTTATATTAATAGGTGTTGGCTCTTCTGAATGAGATGGGGAAAATTTAAAATGAGTAGCTTGACACTCTTTAACGCAATCCGTCAGTTTTCCTATTTTTTTTATGGTTCAAGAAATCTGTACGACAGTCGCTGATGCACTTTGAAGGGTTCCCGTTATAACTATATTCTACCATAATATACTCCTTAATTAAAAAATCAATATAATATTAACATATAAGCATTAATATTATGTTAATTATAGTATAATTACTTTTCAGATCAGATATGTTTTCTTTATTGAAAATTTCAGGAAGATGTTGTATAATTATTAGTAGACTTTGGTAAAACTTATGGCAAACGCTAATATAGCTTTCAGTAAAGAAACTTTACAGCATCTTGCTGAATTATCTGAACTTACTAAGCAACCTGCTCAAGAATTAGCAGAGAAACTACTCAAAGAAGCAATCGAGCTTGAAATTGAGGATTTTTTAGTGTCTAAAATTTCTGATGAGCGTGATGTTGAAGGTGCAGAAACAATTGATCTTGAAGATATTAAGTGGGATTAGAGCATTATAAAGTTAAGTCCCTCAAGAGTGTTGTTGAGAGAGATTTACCAAACCTTCCAAAGACAATAAAGTCAAGAACTAAAGAAGCCATAAAAGGTCGTCTTTCAGATTCTCCTGATAAAAGTTGGAAAAGCTTAGCTTAAGGGACATCGTAGAATACGAGTAGGTGATTATCGTTTGGTTTATAGGATAAGTAAATTAGAACGTACAGTAATAATTACTGCAATAGAGAATATATTTATAAAAGTTAAAATACTCTACAAGCTGGACTACGGCTTCACCCTTCCTTATAAGATATTTTAGCTCTAATACCTTACTTCATAAAGATACAAAGCTGGATTCCAGTGTCAAGCACTGACCATTTGTTATGCAAAGGCAATTTGCATAACAAATATTCGTACAGCTACGCGCTTTATTTGTACATTGGCCACTTCTCTATGTGTTAAGCTTTCTTGCCAATTACTACAACATTTTCACTTGGAAAAAAGTAGTCAGGTATAGCCATATTTTTTGGTGCAGGACCGCCAATCACTCGGCCTGATGTGTCATAATATGAACCGTGACAAGGGCAGAACCAACCGTTGCCGTCCTTTGTGGCGTGATTAACTGGTACACACCCAAGATGGGTACATATTCCAATCATAATCAACCATTCATCTTTCCCTTTGTATACTCTTTTTTCGTCTGACTCAGGATCTCTCAAACTTTCTGCATTTATGGCTCTTGCAGCCTCAATCTCTTGTTTTGTACGTCTGCGAATAAATACTGGTTTACCTTGCCATTTTACTTTTTTTCCTTGTCCTTCTTGAATATCAGATAGATTAACCTCAACCGTAGACATTGCTAAAACCTCAGCAGAAGGGCTCATAGACTTAACCAGCGGCCAAAGACCGCTTGCAGCTCCTATACCTGCCATGGCGCACGTAGTTAACGTTATAAAATCTCTTCTACTCTTATTTCTGGTAAGATCTTTAACAGGAAGTGTTTTTTTATTCTTCTCATTTGTCAATGATTTTTTATTTTTAGTTAATTTCTTACCCATCAATCTCTACTTGACCATATACATATATTTTAATTTAAATACTACAGATTAATCAACAGAAATTTGCACTGTTTGCTTAGCCTTTATTACAATTAAGAAGAAATAGAATTTTCAACTTCAGAAATACTATCTTTAGTGGAATCAGGATCTTCAATTTTTGCCACTGACACCACCTTTTCTCTACTTTCTGTTTTAAAGAGAGTGACTCCCTGAGTACTACGTCCTGTAACTCTAATTCCGTCGACTAAAATGCGAATTAACTTCCCTTTGTCTGTAATAAGCATTATATTGTCACCCAGCTCAACTGGAAAACTAGCAACAACATTACCTTTTTTGCTAGTAGTAGAAATATTGACAACACCAGAACCGCCCCTGTTGGTTATCCTATACTCATATGCAGAAGTTCTTTTACCGAAGCCATTTTCAGTAATAGTTAATATGAACTCCTCATTCACTGCGAGTTTTAAGAATAATTCATTATCTATTCCTAAATCATTCAAAGTTTTCTCTAATTTAGAATCAATTGAATTGTTGGTTGCAGCTTCCAGCCTTTTTGCAAGCGGAACTCTTAAGTAAAGTTCTTTTGTTTCTGTTGCAATACCTATGCCATTTAGTATGGTCATGGATATCACACTGTCACTTTTTGCAAGTCTGATACCTCTTACGCCATCTGAATTGCGACTCTTAAATTGACGCACATCGTTTACAACAAATCTGATGCTTTTTCCAAGTGTTGTTGAAAGTAGAACATGATCAATTTCGCTACATACTTTAACTGATATTAATTTGTCCCCTTCGTCGAGCTTTATTGCTATTTTTCCATTGCTTGGAATGTAGTGAAAGTCTGTTAAGGAGTTACGCCTTATGTTTCCATGAGCAGTAGCAAAAACTATGTTTTGATTTTCGTCATTTTCACTTGGTAATGGCATTATATTAGTTATTGTTTCACCATCGCTAAGCGGAAATATATTAACAAGCGCTCTTCCACGTGCAGTTGGCTCTGCAAGAGGCAGTTTATAAACTTTTAATCTGTAAACTCGACCGGTATTAGAAAAGAATAAAAGACTAGTATGAGTATTTCCAACAAATAATTTTGTGATTATGTCTTCCTCTTTTAATCCTTGTCCTAGCTTTCCTTTTCCACCACGATGCTGGGTTCTATAGTGAGAGAGCTTAACACGTTTGATGTAACCATTCATAGTTACGGTTACTACCATATCCTCCTGTGGAATTAGATCTTCAGCTTCAATGTCCATACCTGATTCTTCTATTGCAGTTTTTCGCGGTACGGCGAATCTATTCTTTATTTCTTGTAAATTGTTTTTTATTTCTTGCATTAATTTCTCTTCTGAGCCAAGAAAAGCAATATATTCTTTTATCAAGTTGATCATTGAATTTAGCTCAGTTTCTAATTTGTCTTTTTCAAGGCCTGTTAAACGTTGCAATTTTATGTCAAGAATAGCTTTCGTTTGTAGTTCAGTTAATCTATACACTCCATCTTTCAAAAAGCTTGTGCTGTCTGAGATTAGCTCAATAATTGCGTTTATTTCAGCTGAGGTTTTCCATTCCTTGTTTAAAAGCTCTCTACTTGCTTCTTCAGGATCTTTTGCACCACGGATGATTTTTATCACTTCATCTATGCTGAGAACCGCAATATAGAGCCCTATGTATATATGAGCTCTTTCTCTCGTTTTTCTTAGATGAAACCTTGTTCTCCTGAGTAGTACTTCTTTTCTAAAATCAATAAAAGCAGCTATGATTTCTTTCAATGACATCAAAATAGGTCTGTTGTTGTGCAGAACTAAAGTATTAACGCTAAAGCTACTTCTCAGAGAAGTAAGTCCTAGTATTTGATTCAATATAAAATCTGCTTCAGTGTTTTTTTTGAGATCAATTACTACCCTGATACCAGACTTATCAGACTCATCTCTAATTTCTGTTATGCCCTCAATTCTTTTTTCTTTTACGAGCTCACCTATTTTCTCAATTAATCTTACTTTATTTACTTGGTAGGGTATCTCATCAATAACTATCGCTTGCCTATCTTGTGGCAGATTTTCTATATGGGTTTTACCCTGCACGACAATCGAACCTCGGCCTTTAGCAAACGCTGATCTTATTCCAGATCTGCCAAGAATCGTTCCACCTGTTGGAAAATCAGGCCCTGGTATTACTTCAAGCAATTCATCTAGAGTAACTTCAGGGTTATCTATATATAACATGCAAGCATCAATTATCTCGCCAAGATTGTGAGAAGGAATATTGGTTGCCATACCAACTGCAATACCATTTGCACCGTTTACCAATAGATTCGGAAATTCTGCCGGCAATACGACAGGCTCCGTTTCATTTCCGTCGTAGTTTGCCCTAAAATCAACTGTATCTTCATCAATATCATTCAGTAAAAAGTGCGACACTTTTTGAAGCCTTGCTTCTGTGTATCGCATTGAAGCTGGCGGATCTCCATCTATCGAACCAAAGTTACCTTGCCCATCAATGAGTGGTAAAAGAAGAGAAAAATCTTGAGCCATCCTGACTAAGGAATCATAAATAGCTGCATCACCATGTGGGTGATATTTTCCCATTACGTCCCCGACTATACGAGCTGCCTTTTTATATGGCTTACCTGCATCGAACCCAGCCCTCGACATTGCATATAATATGCGCCTATGTACAGGTTTAAATCCATCTCGCACATCAGGTATAGCTCGGCTTATGATCACACTCATTGCGTAGGAGAGATAAGAATCTTCTAGCTCTTTTACTATCGAAACTGGTACTATATTGTCTTGCATTTTTTATACTTTGATTGAAATAATTGTAATACTAACATTCAGCTAGACTAATGGGCAATGACAGACTTGAACTGCCGACCTCCTCGGTGTAAACGAGATGCTCTACCAGCTGAGCTAATTGCCCCTCTAGATATAATTCTATAGTTCAATGTTGTTGTTGTAAACAAAAATAGCGATACAAGCTTTTATGAAATCGCTGGATGCGCACTGTGGAGTTTTATAAATTTTAGTCTTGCTGCTACTTTGTATAAAGGTATTCTCTCACTTGCATTTTTTGACATGTTCAACAACTTTAAATAAAATGCTGTAGCATTTTTAAAATCTGAGAGTTTATCTAGAGTAACAGCTAAATTATAGGTATAAAAAATATTGTTTTGATCTAGAGAAATTGCTGCTGTCATATATTCTTTAGCTTTTACGTAATCCTCTTTTTTCATGTAGATCAGACCTAAATTTGCTGATAAAGGAGCGTAATTCTTGTGTATATCATACAATTTTAACATTTCACTCAATGCCAAATCAGGATCATATTGTGAGATTATCGTCAGAAAATTTTTTAATATATAAGGGTTACTAGAGTATTCTTTTAACAGTTTTGTGTAAATCTCTACAGCTTTTTTGTATTCTTTATTAGCGTAATAAATATTCCCTAGTCCAATTAAAGCACTTTTATGATAAGGAAATTTTGCGATAATCTGATTAAGGAGAGAAATAGCTGTCTCATTATCTCCTAACTCAAAGGAATCTTTTGCTTTTTTTAAAATAGAGTATATGTCAAAATTCTTGTCAGAATTCTGTGAAATTTTGATATTAAATTTGTTACTTTTTCTCTCAATAACATCAAGATCTTTATATTTTTTATCAGCTTTTATATTCTTGACAACATTATCGAGGGCCTTTTGTATTTCCAAATTTTCACTAGCATAGATAACAGAAGACCTCCATAAAATTACAGCGCAAATTAACATGCAGATCAACATAGGTCCTAGTGTTGTGGGATTGGCTGCAGCGTGTAACCAGTAAACCTTATTTCTTTGAACTATACGCAACACATTACAAATTTATAAATGCTAAATTACTTATCTAATATAATAATAAAGATATTATTAATTGGCAGACACTATTTAGAATGCATTTTTGTACTTCAATTTATCTTAACATTTTGTCAACTACCTTTGTAAGCATGACAATTTAAAAGAGCATTCTTACATATTCCATATGGCTGCCAGTTGCACCCCTCACATGCGTAGTCAAACTTCTCTAAAGACATTTTCTCTCTAATTCTTTTTACTGCTTCATTCCAAGTTAAAGTCTCTCCAATTTTTATTCCTAAAATTTCAATATGCCTTCTATCTAGCTCTAAAACTTTAGCTTGTTTGGTACACTTACCTTG
This sequence comes from Wolbachia endosymbiont of Cylisticus convexus, assembly GCF_003344345.1. The sequence goes on from NZ_QPIP01000010.1 coordinate 28,138, forward strand.
TTTTGTCTGATTTGGGCAGGCACTACAGATACTGTCAAGGCTACCAACTACTTCGATTTGAGTACTAGTTACTTTACTTGCTATCTTTTTGTAATTTTCTACAAAACCCTGAGAATACCCATATCCCTGAAATGCAAGAGTGCACATGAAATGATGAGGACGAAACCTTATCACTTTTTCAAATACTGCAAAGCCGCTACAAGTAGAAAAATTTTTACCAAACCAGGAAGGATGAATGGTAAAACACCTACCATTATTGCTTGTTCCAGACCTACGTAAATAGCAAGCCAACTAACACCACAAACAAAGATTACAACTGTACCAGCTAGGCAACTTAAAGAATTACGTACAAGTGATTCACATTTAGAGTTTAAAAGTTCATTTACTCTACTCATCACCATCACTGCAGCTAAAAAGCCAATTAAATATCCACCTGTTGGTCCGAGAAAAATGTGATACCCACCAGAAAAACTTGCAAGGACAGGCAATCCTGCTGCACCAAGTAACATATACGTAAGCACGGAATAAAACGCTGTTTTGCGATTAAATTTAAGCCCAATAAGCATCACTCCTAAAGTTTGCAATGTGATAGGCACAGGCTGCAATGGTATGCTTATTTGAGCCGTCAAGAACAAAAGTAAAACGCAAGACAATATTTCAGCTAGTGTTGACCTACTGCTAGATTGTGTTATAAACATACCTTCCCAATAAAAATAACTTATTAAATGTAATATATATGTGTAAGAGGTTTTGCAATTTAAATTTTGCTTATATTGCGCTACAATGAATTATTTATGCACTATTAAATTAAAAATGATAAGTAAACCACAAGATCTATTATCGTTGATGAAAACAAGACACAGCGGACGTTCATACGATCATACAAGAGCAATATCTCAGAAAGAAATGGATATTTTAATAGAAGCTGTAAGGCTAACACCCTCGTGTTTTGGTGATGAACCTTGGAGATATATGATATGCAATAAACAGAGCAATCAAAACGCATGGAAAAAATTGCTCAATTGCCTTGATGAATCTAATCAAAAGTGGGCAAAAGATGCACAAATACTAATTATATCTCTAAGCGCTAGGAATTTCCGTAAATCTGATAAAGGTGAAAATTTTTGGGCTAATCACGATACTGGCGCAGCGAATTATGGACTTATGCTACAAGCTGCAGCTATGAACTTAATGGCCCACCAAATGGGCGGTTTTGATAGAGATAAAATAGTGAAAGAGTTCAATATATCCGGTGATTTTAATGTAATGTCAGTAATAGCAGTTGGTTACGAAGAAGAGGGTGCTGAAATCAAAGAAAAAAAAAGAAGGCCAATAGAAGAAATATTTTTTTATGACGAATGGCCAGCGAGCTGACTTGACCATTCTTCTCTTAATATCTTAAAAATTGGATTATCTGGTAAATAATGCTTTTTCATTCTACCCTCTTCAATTGTTTGCCAGTCTTTCCATAGAAGCTTTTTACTTCCCAATTCATAATCCATGCCGTCCCACATATCTTCTCGAAAGCCATAAACAGCAAAGTGCCAATTAAAAATAAGACCCACTGCGAAACGGTATGCAACTAATTTCAGCATGAGTTAGGCGAACAGCAGGATCAATTAAAACTCATGTCTGAGGTTTACGAGACCAGCAATTATTCATGTTGTATTTCTTCTGAAAATTGCGATAGGTATGCGACATAAAATCTTAATTTCACGGATTTTATGCTCCACCTAAATGATGCCAGCTTCCGATTGTTGATCATCCGTCAGCCCGATACCTTTTATGTGGAATTACAACGTTACTCTCAATTTTTGCCACCCCAGAATCTGCATACTTTATATTCTCTTTTGGCAACATTTTTTCCTGTTTTCGTATCTTAAAATCGTGCTCTGTGTGACACTGATAGAATTTGCCCATCTTCTCTTATAACAATTTCCGTTTTCATTGTGTTTACTCTTTTCTTTCCAGAATAAGACAATTTTCCTATCTTTTGGCCGTTGTATTGGTTACATCTGCTAATATCTTCAAAATTCTTTCTGGCCTGTCCTTTTTTATTGAGATTTTTTTAGCCAAAAGTGGTTCCATTTTCTTGAATAATCGGCAAATGTTTGAGTTATACAAGTTACTCAAGAATCGGTGTGTTATATAAGTTTGATAATACAGAATT
>NZ_QPIP01000011.1 GCF_003344345.1 Wolbachia endosymbiont of Cylisticus convexus
TGTTGAAAGTGTCATAAGAAGAAGATAAAAGAGCTATTATTAAAGAAAAATGGAGGCAATAATGGATCAAATAGAAAGAATACTAAACTTAACTAAAAGACGAGGATTTGGAAAGACTAGGAAAATCAACAGAGGTAGATAAATGTAATACTAAGTTAGTTGGTAAAATAATATTTAAAGGCTTAATGAAGCTAATATTAATGGGTCAGAAAACAAGCTTAAGAGCACTAGAAATGGTAATAAATAGGTGTGTGATAGATAAAAATGATGATAAAAGTACAGTTACATACAGTGGCTTATCGAAAAGGTTAAAAGTTCTGATTATTTTAAAGGTGTATATATCGATTTAATAAACAAAGTGGAAAAATTATTGCCCAGAAAAACGTCACATAACTTACATAGATTCGATTCAACAATTATAAATTTATCAGGGTACCTTATAAAAGATGGGTTAAAAATAGGTGGTAAAAGCAATGACAGTCAAGTCAAAGTAAGCGTTGGATTAAAAGGCCAATTACCGACGAGTATAAGATTTTGTCAAGGGCAAGAAGAAAGTAGCGAAGATATAGCGCTGGTTAGAGCAATTAATGAAGCTAAAGTTAAAAAAGAGGATATTTTATTGTTTGATAGAAGGATTGCAAAAGTTGCAACTTTCACTGAGTTTGACAAAAAGGAATACAAATTTATCACAAGAACATACTTAAAAAGAAGGTACTGCGTTATAAGAGAGAATGAAATTACGCAAAAACAACAACCAGATGGATCGGAAATTTTGGAAGATAATATAGTGAATCTTTACAGCGGAAGCAGAGCAATAGCAAGTACGACTAATAAAAATTAAAAATAGAACAGAAGATGAAATATGGTTTTTGACCAACTTATTTGAAATACCGGCTTATGAAGTAACACAAATATACAGACGCAGGTGGGATATAGAAGTATTTTTCAAATTTATCAAGCAAAACCTCGGATATAAGCATTTTTTAAGCCATGACATGAATGGAATGAAAGTGTATATTTATATGATTATTATTACAGCTTTATTATTTCTTGTTTATAAAATAAGAAATAACTTAGACGGATTTAAGATAGCACTATTACAGTTTACATTAGATCTTAATGACTCTTTTTTACGTTCAATTGTTTTACTATCAGGAGGTAACTTACATGCCGTTGATCACCTTATATCACGCCATTTTTGATACTTTCAACACTTATGGTCTTTGTTGCCAAAATACATTTTTCAATTGAATAAAAATACAAAATTATGAACAAGAGTTGTAATGAGACTAAATTCAAAAAATTTTAAAAAACATAGTTGATGGATGAGAATCTTTTTGTTTTTTTCTGTACCAAAGATTTTTTTGAATGTTAGGTCTAATTTTGGATCTAGAAATTTAGAAAAAGGCATAGGAAACCCACTTAAAAAGTGTTAATAGTATACACTATTCTCTACGATTTTTCAACGTTATAGTAAAAAACAACTCTATAAACATATTATATACATTATACAGCCCTCCTTCCTCTTCACCTTAGGTGGCTTCGCTCAGCTCAAAAATAACTCATTTTTTTGGCTCTTTCTAATAACCTCAACATCACTAAATTCAAAAGTTTGGCTTCCTAAAATTTGAAATTTCTCATGTCCTTTTCCTGCAACCAGCAGAATCATACCCTCGTTATAGGCAATATCTACTCCTTTCTCTATAGCTTCTCTCCTACCTCCTATCTCCAGTGCATCAGGGCAATGTAGTAAAATATCATGGCGAATTTTTGCCGGATCTTCATCACGCGGATTGTCATCTGTGATTATTACTTTGTCCGCACACATTTGTGCTATTTTACCCATTTCTGCACGTTTTGTTTGATCACGATTTCCACCACAACCGAACACTAGAACTATTTTTTTGTTAAAGTGCCATTTTAAAGACAACAGAGCCTGTTTAAGTGCACTTGGAGTGTGCGCATAATCCACAAATGCAAAAGGTTTCACTTTTTCCATTCTCCCTGGTGGAGAAGCGAGTTTGTCTATACATATCCTTTGATATTCCACTCCAGATGAGATAACTATGCCAATTGCACACAGCAAATTATACGCCTGAAATTGCCCTAGAACTGGAAAAAACGTATCATAAATTTCACCACCGATTTTAATTGTCAGATGTTGGCCACTTTGAGTTGGTATTTGCTTTATTAAAGCAATGTCAGAAGCTGCTTTTCCATAGGTTATAATTTTGTTTCCACGCTTTTCAGCTATGTTGAACAACTCTCCGTATTCGCCTATATCTGCATTTAAAATCGCTGTTTTTTCTTTTGGCAATACCTCATAAAACAACCTTTTCTTAGCCTCAAAATACTCATCGATACTTTTGTGATAGTCCAAATGATCTTGAGAGAAATTAGTAAAAGCTGCAGCAGTGAGCCTAAGTCCGTGGATTCTGTATTGATCAATTCCATGACTTGATGATTCCAACACTAAGTGTTCTACATTTATACCACACAATGTTGCGTAAAGGTCATCTGCACCTGGAGTGGTAAGACTGTTGCTATTACCTTTTCTGCCATTATTGATACATGTTCCAAGTGTTCCTATAGATACTGCATTATCTTGCCAAATCTGGCGGCAAAATTCTACTACTGAAGTCTTGCCATTTGTGCCTGTTACAGCAGCAACATATTTTGGCTGTTTGAATTGATAAAACCGGCTGACTATTTCGCTGTATATTTCTTGAGGGTTTGGGTGGTAAAGCACTGCAAAACTTGGAGTACCTGTCATTTGAGTAGCAGACACTGGAATCCAGTTTTCATTATACAATTGCCTAATATGCTCATTTGCAACTAAATTTTCTGGATCCCAGTGTCTGGGCACTGGGATGACATCTTTCTTGGCCCCTTGTATCGCAACACCTACACAGTTGTGTACATATCCAGTAGGAAGACATGTTGCGTGTTCTTTACTCCCTTCTGACACACAAACAAAAAGGTAACCCTGTCTAACTCTCTTAGGATTACACGTGACGCCTTTGATTTCAATATCAAAATCAACATTTATAATATTATGCAGTAGCTCTTTCAGTCTCACATTCCACTTCATCATTTTTAATGCTTGAACATGGCAATCTTACTAATGCAGCATCCAAGTCAAAAATCAAATCTTCAGGATCTTCTAATCCGCAAAATATTCGCACAAAACTTCCATCATAATCTGAATTCATTACAGATCTTGACATAGATCTATGATCTATTGGTAATATCAAACTGTCACATCCTCCCCAAGAAGCACCGATGCCAAAAACTTTCATATGATCAACCATGTAGCTTAGTTCTTCACATGAATATTCTCTATCCAGTACTATACTAAATACGCTACTTGCTCCTTTGAAATAACTTTTCCATAAATCATGCTGAGGATAGGAAAAAAGTGCCGGGTATAAGACTTTTTTGACTTTTGGATGTTTTTCCAGCCACTTTGCCACTTCCATTGCTGTATTTTTGTGCCTTTTCATACGTGTGTGCAGTGTTCTTAGCCCCCGATGTGCAAGGTAGCAGTCGTGCGATTGAATGGTTACTCCATAATTTTTATAGCTCTCATAAAGCAATTTAAAAATTTCACCTTCAGCAATAATAGCTCCCATCACTAAATCTGAGTGACCAGCTAGATACTTTGTCACCGCATATAGTGTAACATCAACTCCATAATCAAGCGGCTTAAATAATAAAGGAGTGGCCCATGAATTGTCGCAAACAGTTACGATTCCACGCTCTTTAGCAACTTTTACTATATGCTCTATATTCGAAATCTCAAACGTTACAGAACCAGGAGTCTCGATCATTATCAATGAAGTATTACTCTGAATTAAATCAGTTATATCCTGTGTTGGATCATAAAAAGTTACTTCTATTCCTCTTTTTGGTAGCTCATTTTCGGCAAATCTCTTAAGTCGGTAATAACTATTATCTTGTATCAAGACATGCGAACCCGCTTTAGTGAAAGTCAAAATAGCAAAAGTAAGTGCAAATAGTCCGGAAGGATAAATAAGCGCTTGTCCACTCCCTTCAATTTCAGCAAGTGCATTTGAAAGATAATGAACAGTAGGAGTACCAACATTACTGTAGCTATAATCCCTTGCAACACCATCGTTGATTACATCGTATATACTCTCACCATTTGCTGCACTTAAGTAGTCCTTGTAAGTAGGAAATAATATGGTAGAAGAATGATAAACCGGTGGGTTCATCGACCCTTTATAATCATTAAATTTCCTTCCTGCTTTAACTAATAAAGACTCTTCTCTCACGTTTCTACTATTTATTTTTTAAATTATATTCGCTTTGCGTATACAAGTGAAGAGAAATCGCATGTACTCGTTCTATTTCACTCTTTAATAATTCATAGATCAATTTATGCCTCTTTAAAGAGCTCATTCCAGAAAAGTCGTTAGATATTAATATTAATTTGATATGTGAAGGTAGTGTTGAAGACGAAGCAAAATAATGATCTGCATGCTTCGCTGATTCATCGATAATATTAATATCAATTACACTTATTGGACCGCGTAGCTTTTCTTCTATCGTTTTAATAATATCCATAATGGTTCCTTTAACCAACAATATGCTCCTCTTGTCATTCGAATAGCTGACACTGGGATCCATTTTGCATGTATAGTGTTATATTTTAATGTAAAGTTTGCACTAGGTTCGGTTGCGAACAAAGTTCGCTAGATCCCAGTGTCTGAGCACTGGGATGACAGCCTTCCTAGAGGCCCCAAATTACAGCGTCCATGCAATTATGTATAACATGTTGGCATAACTCAAATACACCCTACTTATTCTCTTCTTTACTATCTATGTCTTGATAATCAGAATCTACTACTTTTTCTTCTTTATCATTTGGATTTCCTTCTGATGAAAAGCCATTTTCAGCACTGTTTTGCTGAGATGCTTGATACATAGCTTCTCCAAGTTTCATAGATAATTGAGAAAGATTAGTAACCTTCTGTTGTATTGAATCAGTGTCATCAATGTTATCAGATTTACTAACTTCTTTTAATTCGTTAACTGCATTTTCAATAGCAGATTTATCTTCTGGAGAAATTTTATCACCATACTCTGTTAGAGATTTTTCTGTAGAATGAACCAAGCTATCTGCCTGATTCTTCACTTCAATAAATTTCTTACGTTTTTCATCTTCTTGTGCTTTTTCTTCAGCTTCTTTTACCATGCGATTTATTTCATCATCAGATAGACCACCTGAAGACTGAATACGTATTTTCTGCTCTTTTCCAGTAGCTTTATCTTTTGCAGAAACGTGCGCTATTCCATTTGCATCTATGTCAAATGTTACCTCAATTTGAGGAACTCCGCGAGGAGCAGGAGGTATTCCTTCTAAACTAAATTGACCAAGCAGTTTATTATCAATCGCCAATTTTCTTTCACCTTGATGCACCTTAATTGTAACAGCTGTTTGGTTATCTTCTGCAGTTGAAAACACTTGAGATTTTTTAGTGGGAATAGTAGTATTACGTTCAATAAGTGGAGTGAATACTCCTCCTAGAGTTTCAATACCAAGAGAAAGTGGAGTCACATCAAGTAGCAACACATCTCTTACATCACCTTGAATGATCCCCGCCTGTATTGCAGCTCCAATTGCTACAACTTCATCAGGGTTAACTCCTCTATGTGGATCTTTGCCAAAGAATTCTTTAACTTTCTCTATGACTTTTGGCATACGAGTCATGCCACCAACGAGAACCACTTCGCCAATTTGACTAGCAGACAAATCAGCATCCTTAAGAGCTTTTTTACAAGGAGCCATAGTTCTTTCGATTAAATCATTCACTAAACTTTCAAGCTTAGCTCTTGTTAACTTCATACTTAAGTGTTTTGGACCACTTGCATCAATTGCAATATACGGTAGATTTATTTCTGTTTCCATTGTGCTTGACAATTCTACCTTTGCCTTTTCAGCAGCTTCTTTAATTCTTTGCATAGCCATTGGATCATTTTTCAAATCAATCCCATTGCTTTTCTTAAATTCATCAAGCAAATGATTTACTACTGCGTTGTCAAAATCTTCACCACCTAGGTGAGTGTCACCGTTTGTAGCCTTTACTTCAAAAACCCCTTCACCTATTTCAAGTATTGAAACATCAAATGTACCACCACCAAGATCATACACCACTATTGTGTGTCCATGTTTTTTATCAAGACCATAAGCAAGTGCTGCGGCAGTCGGTTCATTAATTATTCTGAGCACATTTAATCCGGCGATTTTTCCTGCATCTTTTGTTGCTTGACGTTGAGAGTCGTTGAAGTATGCTGGTACTGTTATCACAGCATCTTTTACTTCCTCTCCAAGATAAGCTTCTGCTGCTTCTTTCATGTTTTGTAGTATAAATGCACCAATTTGACTAGGAGAGTATTCTTTATTATCAGTGGTTTTAACCCATGCGTCACCATTTTTTGCTGCAAACACTTTATACGGCACGTTTAGATTTTTCATTTCAGAATCACCGTATTGACGGCCTATTAATCTCTTAGTCGCAAAAAAAGTATTACTTGCGTTAGTGGTTGCTTGCCTTTTTGCTGGGGCACCAATCAACCTTTCCCCAGAAGAAGTAAATGCAACTATAGATGGAGTAGTTCTTGCTCCTTCTTTATTCTCGATTACTTTTGTATCCTTACCTTGCATTATTGCAACGCAAGAATTTGTCGTTCCAAGATCTATACCTATTGCTCTTCCCATAGTGAATACTCCCTTGTAAATATTATCTGATGTAAGATATATAAGTATAAGACTCGTTAATTACAAGTCCCGTTTAGTTATTAGAACTCAAAAGACGCGAAAGCCATTTAGTCAACCAAAAATTACCTGGTAGTTTATTTGAGCTATCGGCTTCTTTATTGCTGCTATTCACAATTTGATATCCAGAATTCTGTAATGGCTTATAATCATTTAAATTAACACCATCTCCTTGCTTTAAAATAAATGTATTCACATCTAAACTGTCATCGATACTAACATCCAATGTAATATTGAACTCTTTTTCGATTGTAGAAACTACATCGCGTTTATTATTAAAAATGTGCGCTATAACTGCATTGCGAGCTACTAAATCAAAGGACTTATTTTGATTCTTATTAGCAATATGTTGCAAATTCCTTAGTATCGATGCAACAACCACTTCGTTTGATTTCACTCTTCCAATACCTTTACAGTGTAAGCACTCTGTAGTATTAATTTCTTGTATATTTGGTTTAATTCTTTGTCTTGAAAAGACCATTAAACCAAAGTCATTTATAAAGCTAAATTGAACTTTAGCTTTATCATCTTTAAACGCCTGCTTGATAGCAGACTCAACAGCTCTACAATACTGATATTTCGACATATCAATAAAATCAACGACTATTATCCCTGATAGTCCCCTGAGATTCGCTTGCCTTGATATTTCAGATACTGCCTCCATATTAGTTCTATAAGCCGTTTCTTCTATGCTATCTTCTCCTGTCATCTTTCCTGAGTTTACGTCTATTGAAACAAATGCCTCAGTTAAGGTTATTACCAAAGACCCACCAGATGGCAATTCTACTCTATTGCCATATAACTCAGAAATTTGATCTTCGACTCTATAGTAAGTAAAGATTGGAACATAACCTCTATATAATCTGTAACGCAACTTACTACCCTTTAATGCATTTTTAGCATATTGCCTTACTGCTTCAAAAGCTTCCTTTCCAGACACTATAATCTCTATATCATTACTACAAAAATCACGAACAGATCTTATAATCACATCTACTTCATTGTAAATTAATGACGGAACATTTACAGAAGAGGCATTTTTTTGGATGTCTTGCCACAATAAAGATAAGTAATCGTAATCTTGCTCAATTTCTTTCTTACTTTTTCCTGCACCAACAGTTCTTACTATCAAACCTGATCTTTTTGGTAAATTTATTGAATTTAATATATCCTTTAACTGTTTTCTAACATTGGTATCTTCAATTCTGCGAGATACTCCACCCTTACTCATGGAATTAGGCATGAAAACACAGTATCTACCGACTAAAGTTATGTATGTTGTAAATGAAGCTCCTTTGTTTCCTCGTTCTTCTTTTGTGAGTTGAACCAATATCTTTTGATTTACTGAAATCACATCTTGTAACTTGTACTTTTTGTATAAAGGTATCTCCCTCACAAAATTACTGCCAGACTCACCAATACTCTTGCTCACTGTAGAATCAGAAGAAACATTTGCTAACGTTTCCTCTGTGTAATTATCATTGGAACAGCCCTCAAAGATAGTTTCCTTTTCTTTTTCTGGAATATTAAAGTAATTTAGAGATATCTCAGAAAAAGACAAAAAACCTTGCTTATTTTTTCCATATTCAATGAACACGGCCTGCAAAGCAGGTTCTATACGCTTTATATAAGCAACGTATATATTACCTCTTAATTGCCTTTTTTCCTTGAATTCTTGTTCAAACTCTACAACCTTATCATTAACTAGTAAGGCAACCCTTACCTCGTTAGAACAGTTAGCACTTTCTATCAACAATAACCTTTTGCCATCATTTGCCACTTATTTACCGTCTGCTTTTCATTCCGAAATTGGCTCTATACTACTTAATATATTATTGATTGTCAAGAATTTTACGATCTGCATTATTCGGTTGACTTTCAGTGTTTTGTGTAATAAACTTGCATAGAATTTATTATATTACTATAATCATGGCGAAAAAAAATGCTTCTTTGCTTGTTAAGTTAGTTAGTACTGCAAACAAGATAACAAAAACTGGAGAGGAGAAACTAACAGGCTATTTTTATGTAAAAAAACGTAATCCTAAGAAGCTTCCCAAGAAGCTCGAATTTAGGAAGTATGACCCAGTGGTCAGAAGACACGTATTGTTTAAAGAAGAAAAATTAAAGTAAGTCTATTATTATGTAAAATCTACAGCCAAGTCATACTATAATGATAGAGCTAAGTAATATAAGGCAAGAGAGACTGAAATTAATAAGGATTATTGAATAATTAATAAACATAAAAGTACAAAACAAAGAAAACGCTCTGAAACCTAAAGTATCACACAGTAGGTCAAAAATCTAAGGGTTTTCCTTGAGATACTTATTTGACTTACTTATTGGGCTGGGTCGGATCAATATATAAACGTAAAAATAACCTGAGCTTGTCTAATGTGAATGTAGTTTGAGTACAGAACAAACAGCAGAGTGGCAAAATAAGATAGAGAAGAAAAATAGAAAGAAATGTAGACTTGGTATTCACTAAGCAAATATTGTACCCTTAACGGCATCATTCCAGTGGCCTTGTTGTCAAGTAATGATTTTTTTTCAAAAAGTAATAACACTTATATTAATATAATATTAGTATTAGCATGTTAATATTATATTAATTTTTAAATCAAGGGGGTATATTATGACAAAATATAGTTATAAAAGTCGGGATGATCAATTAAGTTACGGTCCTGAATTTCAGAACATGTTGTCACAAAAAGTAAACAACTGCGTGGGCCTCTGTAAACCATAGGCGTCAAGTTAAGGAAATAAAGGTATGAAAGAGATAGAATAATAAGTTCTCCCAGATATACTTTTAGTGAGAGAACCAATGAATAAAATAACTTGCTTATCAAAAAAGCTCAAAGAATTTTTTAATGAAAAAGCAGACAAAATCTCAATTACAACAAGGTTTATAATTGGATTTCAGATTTACTGAAGAAGCAGTGGAATTTATGAAAAGAATGAATCTGTGGTTCTCTTTAAAAATATCTTGCAAAGAGATTTTTAGAAAACGAGGTATTGTTAGGAAAAGAAGCAAAAATTAGAGTAAGAATTATATGTCAGAAACTAACTGAATATGGCCAGAAGAAGGAAAGCTAATGGATTAGCGAGATCGCAAGGATATACATCCTCTACAAAAATTGTTAAACTGGTCAATACTAATGTTCCAGAAAATAAAATTAGTGCTGAGCAATAGAGTAAGGTGGCAAATTATTTAAATTGTATAAAAGCCATATCAGACTTGATAAGCTACCGTGCAGAGTATTATGTGAACTATATGCTAAGTTGTGCGCAATTCTTATATTTCACGGCATAGTTGGTTGCACAGAAGTGAAAAAGAATACAGTTTAACAAAGGCATTCATTGAGCTAAAAAGGCGGGTTAGAGAGTTATTTTTAGCACTAAAGAATAAACTTAATAGTTTGAAAACTTTTCTTAAACATAACTTGGTCACGATTTTCATTAAAAGATAAGTACAGAAAAACTAGAGTATCTACCTTAACTTCCCCGAATTCGCTCACAATCTCTTAACTTGACGCCTATGGTTTATTTTACACTCCCATTTAAGGAGCCTATTTGTACACAGTATCCTTTAATGTAAATGTTCATGTGATTCCATAGATAATCTTTGTTTTTTTATTTTATCTGTCCATTTATCATTTCCTATATCTTGTTCAACAATTGCCTTATCTACCTTCTGATGAATTGCATGAATTGCATTAACCGCACCTTTTTTTTTCGTATATTTCGCTTTTCCCTTCAATAATTAAATTGGTAAAAATATTTACAACAGGCTGCACTTGATTATGATTAACCTGACCTTTTATCAAAGAAGGTAAAGATCCTATTGCTCCTGATGCTCTTTTATCTTGAAATGAAATACCTAAATTGTCTGCTACTTCATTTATTAATAATTCTCTGTTTTCTTTATTATCTTCCAATTTAGCATAATTACTCAATAGATCCATAACTGCAGATACTCTGACTTTAATAATCTCATCAACATCTTCGCTTCCTAGAGCAACTCTTGATTCCAATAATCTCTCTCTGAGATTTTTCCTTAAAAGATTGATAAATTCTTCATTTGCATCTGATCCTGTGATTGATATCGTACCATCTAAATAGTTACTTACTTTGATTTGAGTACCTAAGTCATGCTCTATTTGTATTTTTGTCTCACGTTTAAATCCTAATTCTGCACATAATTTCTGAAAATATTCTTTAATAATGTCAAACAAGCTCTTGCCATTATCTTTATAGTTTTTCAATTCTTCAGGAATAGTAAGTGATAATTTACCTTCTCTATATGTTATACTATCTTTGCCATCTCGAGATTCAAGTGTGAATTCTAATGAGCTAGATAGGTCACATATTTTCTCTTCTGGATTATCAAACGTAGTTATAGGCATTGCCATATCAGACTTCACTTTTATGCAGTTGTGGTCAGTGCAGTAAATGTTTAGCGCTTTTTTAGGACTGTGTGGAGTTAAGTTACAACTACTGAGTGCGGCATGAGATTCATTAAATATACCAGCTCCATACCCTGCTTGATTACAATTGGTGACTAACTCTTCTAAAATAGCATCACTTGGAACTTCTGCCCCAGCGTATCTAAACATTTCCTTGAAAATTTCCTTTGCTAATGCACGGTAATCTTTTTTGGAGAATAGATGATAAGAGCTTCTCCCTGCGTTATAAAATCTCTCAAATTCCTTTCTATATTCATCAGTTTTTTTCTCATCAGCAACTGTAGGGCTATTACAATGATTTTCCCAAACTTCAGATAGTCTATCTTGATCAAGTTCCTTAAGTGCTGGTTCCATAAAAGCTTTACTTTCTTCAGAGAGATTATCAAAATTATCACGGTTAAAAATCTCATTTTTATAATCTTTAGCTCCTTCCTTAAATGCAATGATAAAATTTTTATCTATTTCTTTTCCGTTAATAATAAAATTCATCCTTTGAAAATCTAAGAACATTGTTTCACCGGAATTCGCTAATTTATTATCTTGATCTGCTCTTAATTTACTAAAATTGAACTCTTTAGCTGTGGTCTTTAATCTAACTACTGTACTCTCCTTTGCCTCTTTCATAATTAATACCTTACTATAAATATGCTGTAAATTGTATCATATAATGATGAATAATTTGATAATATATTAAGAAAATCGACAGTATATTTCTTTATTTAAGAAGTGTAGGAAAGGCGTAGATTTCTCTTTTCATTTGTAGCATGCTGCATTAATATTTACGTATTAATCTGGAAAATAGTGATGAATAATATTGTAATTGTTGGTCTGCAATGGGGTGACGAAGGCAAGGGTAAAATAGTAGATTATCTTTCTGAGAATGCAGATGTGGTTGTGAGATTTCAGGGAGGAAATAATGCAGGTCACACTATAGTAGTAGATGATGAGGTTTATAAATTAAATTTACTGCCCTCTGCTGTTCTGAGGTCAGGTAAAATATCTATCATAGGAAATGGCGTTGCTCTCGATTCACAAGCTCTAATCTCAGAAATAGAATCATTGAAAGTTAAAGGGGTAGACATAAATCATAATAATTTGATGATATCTGAAAGCTGCCCATTAATACTCAGTGTACATAAAGATAAGGAAAAGCTGTTTGAAGATTTAAACGGAAATTGCAAAATTGGCACAACAAACAAAGGGATAGGGCCATGTTATGAAGATAAAGTTGGCAGGAGAGCTATACGCCTTTGTGACTTAGAAAACGCAGATGAGCTCAATAAAAGAGTGGATACTCTTTTGAATTACCACAATGCTATCAGAAAAGGCTTTGAATATCAGGTAGTTGAAAAAGAAGAAATATTAAAGGAAATTCGACAGATTTCAGAAAAAATTCTTTCATATAAAAAACCTGTGTGGAAGGTGCTAAATGATTTTATGAAAGAAGGCAAGAAAATAATATTTGAAGGTGCTCAAGGCACATTTTTAGATATTGACCACGGAACTTACCCTTTTGTTACTTCAAGTAATACTGTAGCATCGCAAGCGATAACAGGCTCAGGATTATCCTCCAATGCTCACATTATTGGTGTAGCAAAAGCGTATACAACAAGAGTGGGTAATGGTCCATTTCCTACTGAACAAAATAACGAAATTGGAGATAGCTTATTTTCTATAGGCAAGGAACTTGGAACAGTAAGCAATAGAAGAAGGCGCTGCGGATGGTTTGATGCAGTTTTAGTGTGCCAGGCTGTTCAACTCTCTGGAGTTTCAAGCATTGTATTAACCAAATTAGATGTTCTTGATTCTTTTGATACAATTAAAATATGCACTAGTTACAAGTATAGTGGAAAAATGTATGATTATTTACCCGCATCACATTCAATACAAGAGGAATTAGAGCCGATATATGAAGAGTTTCCTGGCTGGAAAGAAAACACTCAAGGTAAAAGGTCGATTGAAGCATTACCTATCAATTTAATAAAATATATAGACAGGTTAGAAAAATTAATAGGTGTACCAATTCATCTAATTTCAACTAGCCCAAAAAGAGAGGATGTTATTAAGCTTAAAAATCTATGAAGACGTCTTGTTAACTTTTATCTAATAAAAAACGATACTTGTGTGACTTCAAACAATCTATTATGCAAAGTAGCAGTGTAAAAATACAGTGAGCAGTGTGATTTTTCTTAAATATATGTTAATTATTATAATATAAATATAGTTGAAGGAGGTATATTATGATTGCAGGTTTGACTAAGGGAGATAAAGCAGTAGAGGCAGGAAAAATAGGCGATCAATTTGAAAAGCATTTTTGTATAGGACCAACTTCACTGAATAGGGAAGTTTATTACTCTACACTTATCTACCATACATTCAAAGAGTTATATTCACAATTAGATAATATCTCTCATGCTAATAAAACGAGATCAGAAAAAGAAATAATCAATTTTTATGTTCTACCTCAATTTGCACATTTTAAAGAAATTCTTGATGAAGGTATAAAAAAAGATCCTTTGTTTGCAAATTCTGCTATTGTGAAGCTTTGCTACTCAATTATAAAAGATAATAAATTGTTTAAAGAGTTAGAAGAAGCGAGTATTCCTGCAAAAAACTCTAGTGTAAAGGCAAGGATAAGCCTTCAACTGAAAAATCTTAAAGAAAAAGTGTGGTTCTTAAGAAAACTAAAGGAAAAAAAGAATTTCACTTACGTGCAGAGGGCTTTTGGGGATGAGTGGAGTTTTTATGACCTAATAAACGATAGAGATTTCAAACAAACGTACATAGATAAAGCAGTAACAGAGTCTGCTAATAAGAGCTTTGAGGAAGATATAAATAAATGCATAGAATTGGCAGAGCAGGGAAAAAAAGCTGCAAGTAAATATTTTGAGAGGAAAGACGTAGAGCTTCAAGCTTATTACACAGAAACTGGTAACGATCATAGAGTTTTGAATATTAACCTTATTAATTACGATAAGAGTGAGCCAACAAAGATTAGTGAAGTTTTACAGCAAGAGAAAAATATTAAAGAACTGAATATCTATTGCAATAAAAAACATGAAATACACGCTCATCAAAAAGATAAGAAAAGATATTATGAGTTTAAAGAAGGCGCATGTTATGAAATGACAAGCACTTGGCCTGTAAAGGATGGATTCGGAATGTGTACCATGATTATGAATGTGAGTAGTGATGGCATAACTGAAGTGCTAAAATTTAATGGTGAAGATTTTGTGTCATCAAAGGAGATCCTAGAATTAATAAAGCAAAACGATGAATTATATATTCAAGGTCTCTCCTTATATGATGCTGTAATGCAATCACTAGAAAAGGATAAGGATACTGATGTTGTACCTATTAATTTTCACAATGAATCTATAGTGGCCTATCAAGGTAAGGAACCAGAGGGGAAATTAGATCATAAAGTTGATGCTGATAATAGCCTTCCTTCTATTAATAGCAATGCATCAATTCAATCAGAAGTCAATTTACAGCACACTAAAACTCAACCAGAAATTGCTTCACAACAAATCGGAACTCAAGCAGAAACTAACTCACAACGAATGGATGAATTGATTCCAGATAATCAAATGCTATCTAAAGAAAATGTTGAATTAAAGCAAGAAATAGAAGCAGAAACTAATCAAACAATTGTAAGGTTAGAGAGGCAGGGTAGCAATTTGAAAGATGAACTTGAAGAAGAGAGACTAAAGTTCGACATTGAAGAGTCAGAAAACGAGTACGAGAAATTTCCAGAAGATATACTTGAACTCACTAAAGATGAAGATAATGAATGCAATGATGATCACATTATAGAAATGCTTGATAGACTAAAAGAAAAAATTCGTGCTGATGGACAAAGGAGCCTCAACGATCAATTTTATATTCTAAGAGGGGGCGTTTCTAGTGAGCCTGATAATGAGTCTTATGTTCCACTGAAAGAATTACGCAGATCTTTAAGCTTTGATGGCGGATATGGTAGCGATGAGGAAAATTGTGATAATGATTTATCTTCTAACATAAGTTCTATAAGTTCTATTGAGAAGGTGGCAGAGAGTAGAAACGTAGGTAGCTCGCTTTCCTCTTGCATTATGTGGAGATGATTGGGGTTAAGTTGCAAGAGCAATACTCAAGTAGAATATAAAAATCTCTTGTATTGATAATAGTTTGAAATCTATAGTAGACTGAAAAAGATTATTAAATTATAATACGACAATGATAAAAGACGATAAATCAAAAACAATTTTTGAAGTAGAAGGGGCAGTAACTGCTTTACTACCTGCAGCAGAATTTAGAGTGAAGCTGGACAATGAACGTGAGATTATCTGTCATGTATCAGGGAGAGTAAGAAGAAGTAAAATACGCATAATTATAGGCGATAGAGTATTAGTTGAGATGAGTGTTTATGATAGAAATGCGAGAAAGGGTAGGATAATTAGAAGGCTTAAAGGTACAAGTGACAGAACGATCTCTAAATAATCTTATTCTCGCTTCATCATCGGAAAGGCGTATAGCTTTACTAAAGCAAGTAAATATTAAACCTGGTTTAATTCTGCCAGCAAACATAGATGAAACTCCTTTGAAGAAGGAACTTCCAAAGGATTATTCAATCCGTATGGCAAAAAGTAAAGCTGAGGGAATACAAAGCTCAAATCCAAGTTATTTTGTGCTTGGTGTTGATACAGTTGTTGCTTGTGGTAGAAGGATATTGCTCAAAGCTGAAAACGTTGAGCAAGCAGAAAAATGCATCCGCTTGTTATCAGGAAGAAGGCATAGAGTATACACCAGCGTATGTCTATTAACTCCCGATCAATCCAAACAACATATTAGAACTGTGGTTACAATAGTGAAATTTAAACGTCTCAGTGAGCAAGAAATTAAGTACTATTTAGCATCAGAAGAGTGGAAAAATAGGGCAGGAGGATGCAATATACAAGGCCTAGCTGGGATGTTCGTATTGTTCTTACGCGGCTCCTATTCTTCCGTTATCGGATTGCCGTTACACGAAGCCTATTGTTTACTAAGTAATTATTTTAGTCTTAATAACAATTAGTTGGTTTCGTCCCTAATTAGCGGTGGTGCGAGTTTTTGTCAGCATTTTCTCGTTCTGCTAATGTTTTTTCTAACCATTGATGTATAGGTTTATCATGTTTTATTTGTCCCAGGAATGGATTTTTTGAATTTGTAACAAGAGTGCTTGCGATTTGTCGTGCTGGTCTTTTTAATCCTTTACCTGGCTTCCCTAATGCCTCTCTTAACTCGTTCATTACTTGACCAGCTGGATCAATAGGTTGACCAACTGGCTCATTACGAACCTTGTTAGAACTTACTTCAATTTTTTCCTCAGCTTCAAGCTCTCTATTTAACGTTTCCTTAAATTCATCGTTTCTACTTTTAAAAGCTGCCACTGTTTTTACATCTGCTAAATCGTCTTTTTGCAATTCAGACTGAATTTTCTCTGGTGTATTAAAACTAGTTTCTTTAACATCTTCGTTAATTCCTTCTTCAGACTCTTGTCCACTCCGGCGAGAGCTTTTCTGTGATCGAGTGTCACTACCTTGTTCAACATCTATCAAACTCTCCTTACTTCCATCAGTGTTCACCGAAGATAGAGGTTTGCCTCCATCGTTCTCTCTTTTTTCTACAATATTGCCTTGACCATATTTTTTGGATAGTTTTCCCTCTAGTGAATCCAGGTTTTGATTATCTTCTTTACCTTCAATTTTATCCTTTAGCCACTTACGTATAGTGTCATATTGTTTACCTTCTCCTATCTTTTCTAAAACGTTTTCTGAGAATGAATCTTTAGAAATATTTTCTTTAGTAACCTGTTGTTCTGGTTCTGTTAATCCTCTATTTGATTTTTCCAATACTTCTTTTAGCTCACCCATCACTTGATCAGCTGGGTTAGTAGGTTGAGCGCTTTTTAGCTTTTCATCGATTGACTCATTTGATGTTTTATGAGTTTCACTATCGTGATTCTCACTATTTTGTCCATGCTTTTGCGATGATTTGTCTTCCTTTTGGTGATTTAACTTCTCTTCCTCAAGCTTCTGGGTTAAATCTTCAGGATCCACTTTAGATTGTCCATGATTGGCATGAGTTGGAGATGAATAGCCCGAGTCACTTTTATTATTGAGCGCTGTAGTAGAAAGCAGCTGTCCATCTTCTTGTTGCGGAGTTTTAGGTTGTTGCTGATTATTAGGTGTTTGCTCACTTCTATCTGGTTTTCGGCTTCCAGGTACAGCATGCCCAAATGTAGCAAATGTAGGATTGTCATACCGTTCATCCTCTTGCCTATTATCTTGATTGTGGATCACAGACTTGGTGAAAATAGTACTTTTTGAAGGATCAGAAGATGGAAATCTGTAGCCGTTTCCACCTGATAAAATAGTTTGCTGATAATCACCTTTTTGCTGATCATTAGGTAGTGAACTAGTTCTGAGCGGTGGTGGAGTTCTTTTGTTCTGTGAATTCTTCTCTGCAAGAGGGGACTGAAAGTTTTCTAAACTTTCTTTTCCGTCTGGTTTTCGGCTTCCAGGCACAGCATGTCCAAATGTAGCAAATGTAGGATTGTCATACCGCTCATCCTCTTGCCTATTATCTTGATTGTGGCTTAGTGTACGATGTGTTTGAACACCAATATTTTTACTGTTACTTTCTATAAAAGTTTCTGATGATTGTTGATTCTCTTGTTCTCGTCCTTGCCCTTTCTCCCTGAATTGTATTTGATATAAGAATAACCCACCTATTTTTACGTCTTTGTTTGCTTTTAATTCCTCTGCAGTAATACCATTACGTTCAGTAAGATCTACACCATCTTTATCAATCTTGATTTTGATGGTACATTTCTTTCCATTTTTATCATGCCAATTCAAAGTCATTTCATATGAACCATCAGTTACAACATAATGCCTTATTTTTTTCCCTCCTTCCTCGGCAACAAAACCGTGCATTCCGCTCTTTCCATCGCTGTGCAACGTTGAAAATCCCGAAATTCCATTCTTCTGACAAAAATCACTATTTAAAAACTCGCTGATTTTAAACTCTTTTTTATTATCTTTCAATTCGATACTTGCGTGGTCACCGTATATTGAAATTTCTTTAACACCATCATTAACATCACCATAAATATACTCATTCAATATCTCTTTAGCTTTTCTTTGAAGCCCTTGTCTATCTTCTTTTATCTTGTTGTGTTCTTGAAGGATCACTTTACACGCTTCATTTTTGTCTTCATCTTCATCCAAATTCCAGGTGGAGTGCTTTATTAGAAACTTTACTGCGTTAAAACCAACCCTAGAATTATAAATTGGATTGTCTTCCTTTTTTATTTCATCAAATAAAGTAAAAAATCCTCGAATGAATTCGTGATACTGTTGTGTGTTTTGAGTATACATATTTTCCCTCCTAATAACCCTCTGCCTTTTAGCCTTAGCTAATATAATTATCAAGAGAATTGGTTGAGTTTTTATTAAAGGAGGTTGTATTGCTAACCATACGCGTCAAGTTAAGGAAAAGTGGTATAAGAAAGGAGAGAAGCGGTAAAAATTATTTTAGATATTAAACAATAAAATTAGTAATTTATAGACTCTTTAAAAAAAATTATCTTATTTTAGATCAAAACTTCTCAAAAAAATAAATATAACAAATAAGATACCTATCTTAAATGGTTGCTATATTGGGTGTATTCTCTTAACTTGACGCGTATGGTATTGCTAACGTGGTGACACTAGCTATAGCTCCATCCTATGGCTTGTAAAAAAATCTGGATCAATCCCGTGACGCTGGAATGATAACTTAAAATATCACTTATAATTAGCTATAAACATATTTTTCAGCCTAAATTGCTTTAGCTATAGCGCTTCTTTTGCAACTTCAAATATTTGTTACTCATAGTAAATACTTCTGGATCTTGAGAAGTGAGTTTGAGTATAGCAAATATGTTAATAAATAGCAAAGCAGCAATCGAGATATCAGCGATGTCCCAGAGTAACTTAACTCCACCGATTGCACCAAGTGGAATGATTAAGGTAAAAACTATAGTCCAGATTTTAGTGTATTTATTATGCATAGACACATAACGTATTGTTTGTTTTGAACAAAAAACCAAGTAAAAATAGTAGTAAAGGCAAAGCAAAACATTATGGCCATAATTAAACAGTCAATATAGGGCCAATTCATAGCTTTTCTAAAAGCAAATATGCACATGTTAGTGCTCTCTAAATCAGTAATCCAAGAATCTGTGACAAGTAGTACCATTGTCGTAATGAACACTATAAGTGCAACTATAAAAGGCGATATTATTGTGATTAGGCTCTGCTCAATGATAAATTTATTATTGTTTTTCTTAGGAACAATTGAAGAGTGAACGATACCTTCGAGGCCAAGCCCTATATCTGTTGCAAAAATACCTCGCAGAGTTCCTACTTGAATAATAGTCAACATTTCTAAAATCAAACCCAAAGATAAACCAGAGTTAAAGCTACTAGTTGTAAAAAAAGTGCTTGTTATTAGTTTTAGAGAAGGAAGAATATTTTCACTAAACTTAAATAATATGATACCGCAAAGTGTGAGGTAACTCACCGTCATTATCGGTATCATAGCCGATATAAAAATTTTAATTTTTTTTAAACTGAGAGCTGTAACAATAAAAAATATTATAGCCATTACAATGCCGCCAATGACTACAGGTACATCTACCATGCTGAGTGGTATTGATAGAGAATTTACTTGAACAAGGTTACCAACTGTTATTGAAGCTATTATCATAACAACTAGAAACACAATTGTAGCTTTGCTAGAGTTAAATGCATCAATTATGTAGGCTATAGGGCCACCTATAAACCGTCCATTTTTTTCCTTTCTGGTTTTTATACTTAGATAACAAGTAACATATTTTATCACAGAAGTGATAACAATAATTATTACCATCCATAAAATAGAGCCCGGTCCTCCGGTTTTTAGAGCAACAGCAGTTCCTGAAATATTTCCTACTCCTAAATTTCCTCCTAAGATTGTAAACAGGGCAGCTATAGAAGAAAATTTATTTCCTCCTTTTTTAGCTCCAAGGAGTGAAAGGGCGTATGGTAATCTAAATATCTGTAACCATTTTAATTTAACCGATAAGTAAACACCAGCGATTAGTATGAGTAATATTGTTGGCAGTAATAAAACAAACTTTACTGTATCCATCTGTAAAAGTCAGATTTTCACTTGAGTATACAACAAAAGTTGAAAATACCTAACCTATTTTTTGTTTCTGCATCCTAGCACTATTATCTTGCCATTCAAGTAGCTGATACTGGGACCAGTTTTCTATGTCAAAAATTTCCTTAAAAGACAAATACAGAAAAACAAGAATATCAACTTTGAGTGCACTAAATTTGCTCATTTTCTCTTAACTTGACGCATATGCTTTTTTGAACATTTTCAACATTCCCTCATTAATCTAACTCTATTCAGATTAACTTCATAATGTTTCACAGGGGGATCTTTAAGAATTTAACAATATACCGTGGTATCTAGACACCACGATATCACAAACACTCAAGCAAGAAAAAGGAGTTTTTGCTCTGGTACTTAGTTTACTATATACCCCATATTGCAATAGTTGTGGTCAAGGCACTGGAATCTGGTAGGCCTAAATGCAGTATTCATACAGTTATGCTATAGCTTATAAAGATGACAAAGCTTCAAAAAAAAGGCTAATATAGTGAAAAAGCTTTATGAAAATCAGAGTTGGAGTAATAGGCTGCTTAGGCAGAATGGGTAAGAAAATACTCAATGAATTAATTACGAATACCAAAGTGGAAATAGCAGGTGCTGTTGCCCGCTTGGGCAGTGAGTGTATAGGCTTAGATGTTGGGCCTATTGTAGGCCATAGCTCTGGTTTGGGAATCAAAGTTACAAGTTCTATTAATGTTGTATTTGAGTTATCCGATGTTGTGATAGATTTTACAACTAAAGAATGTATGCTAGACTGTCTTAGGGCGGCTGTGAAATTTAAAAAACCGCTAGTTAGTGGCACAACTGGAATAGGAGGTCTCAATTTAAAAGAATATGCTACTGAAGTTCCAATATTATGGTCAGCAAATATGAGTGTTGGAGTTAATGTGTTACTGAAATTGGTAAAAAAAGCCGCTAAGCTTTTAGGTAATGAATATGACGTTGAAATTTGGGAAATGCATCACAATTTAAAAAAGGATTCACCATCTGGAACAGCTATAGAGTTTGGTAAAGCAATTGCTAACGCTTCAAAAGTGGATTTTGAGCTCAATCAGTGTTCACATAATAATTCAAATATAAGAGGGAAGGGGGGAATAGGTTTTGCAGTATCTCGTGGAGGTGGAGTAATAGGAGATCATAGTGTCATGTTTGTCAATTCCGATGAACGAGTAGAATTAAATCACAAAGCAATTGATCGAACAACATTTGCTAGAGGGGCTATTCAAGCAGCAATATGGCTATACGAGAATAAAAAGGAAATTCCAGGGCTCTATTCAATGCAGGATGTGATATGAGCAATACATACGCTTTCGTTAAAAATTTAAATCTTTGGTATGGCTCTAAGCAAGTTTTATTCGATATAAATTTGAACATTTGCAAAAAGAAAGTCACAACTTTCATCGGACCTTCTGGGTGCGGTAAATCGACATTTTTGCGTTGTTTTAATCGTATGAATGATTACGTACCTGGATGTAAAGCGACTGGTGAGCTGGCAATCGATGGGTTGGGTAATATATATTCACGTGATATGGATGTTGTATTGCTCAGAGCAAAAGTTGGTATGGTATTTCAAAAGCCCAATCCTTTTCCAAAGTCAATATATGATAATGTTGCTTATGGGCCTAAATTGCACAGCATGGTGAAAAATAAGCAAAAATTAGATGAAATAGTGGAAGGTAGTTTAACTAAAGTTGGTTTATGGGAAGAGTTGAAAGATAGATTGCAAGATAGTGCACTCAATTTATCTGGTGGCCAGCAACAAAGATTATGCATTGCTCGTGCAATTTCAATAAAGCCAACTATTTTATTAATGGATGAACCATGTTCTGCTCTTGATCCAATGGCAACCAATGCAATCGAAAATCTTATACAAGAGTTGAAATTGAGGTTCACCATAATTATGGTAACTCATTCAATGAAGCAAGCTAAGAAATTATCTGATAGTATAATTTTTTTCTGCAACGGCAAGATTGTTGAATCCGGAAGTACTCAAGAAATATTTGAAAATGCTCAATCTCCCTTAACGAAGGAGTATATCCTAGATCATTAAAAGCCTATCATAAAAAAACGCTCTGGAATTATATAATTAAATCCATTCAGAAAAAAAAGTTGACTTTTCGTGGCAACATATTAGTAGTTAATTCAAGTTTTTATAGAGGTAACTGTATGCCTAAAGCAGAACAACAAAATTTTCATAGATGGTTAAGGAAAGGTAATCAGGACGCTCTGAAGGTAGTATCAAAAGATAATTTACTGAAAGTTTTTACTACTATGAATGTAACTACAGAATTCCTAAATGGCGAAAAACATACTCTAACACCGCTTGGCTATGCTATAAGTATTAATGGTCAATATGGTATTCAGGCCATTTTAGATGCAGCTAGAGTAAAGAATGCATTAAAAGAAGTTCTTACTACTGCAAGTACAAGTATAGAGTTTCCAAATGGTGTAATAAAACATACTCTAACACCGCTTGGCTATGCTATAGGTACTAATAGTCAGCGAAGCATTAATGCCATTTTAGACGCAGCTAGAGCGGGAAATATATTAAAAGAAGTTCTTACTACTGCGGGTGCAAGTGTGGAGTTTCTACATGGTATAAAACATATTCTAACACCGCTTAGCTATGCTATAGGTACTAATAATCAGCAAAGCATTAATGCCATTTTAGATGCAGCTAGAGCGGGAAATATATTAAAAGAAGTTCTTACTACTGCGGGTGCAAGTGTGGAGTTTCCAAATGGTAAAAAATATACTATAGCACCGCTGAGCCATGCTGTAAGTATTAATAATCAGCAAAGCATTGGTACCATTTTAGATGTGGCTAGAGTGGAGAATATGTTAAAAGAAGTTCTTATTACTGTGAATGCAAATGTAGAATTTCCAAATGGTGAAAAACGTGCTATAATACCGCTTGGTCCATGCTATAGGTATTAGCAGGGCTACTTTAGATGCAGCTTTGGTACAATCAGAAGAAGTTTTTGTTACTAAATGCTGCAGTGCTAACAAGCGGTAGCTGTACACAAATTTTTGATAATTTCATTGGCAATAATACGGCTTTCAAAATTAATGCTTATTATATCAGATAGTGAGTTAATATCAGCGTGCTTGTCAAAATTTTCTATTGTTGATTTTACTACCTCTACTATTTCTAAAAAGCCGATTCGTGATTTCAAGAATTCATTAACAGCTATCTCATTTGCAGCATTGAAAACAATACTATTTGTATGTGGAGAGGAAGAATTCAACACTTCCATACTGAGCTTTAGTGCAGGAAAACGTTTGTGGTCTGGTTCTTGAAAGGTTAATTTTTCTTGCTTTGTTAAATCTAATTTACGATTTAAAGCCGATCTTTCTGGCCAAGACAAAGCATATCCAATAGGAATTGCCATGTCAGTTTCTGCAAGCACAGCAAAGCTGAAACCATCCTGATAAACTACAACTCCATGTACTATCGATTCAGGGTGAACTACTGCTTCAATTCTATTTGGGCTGATATTGAATAAATAATGTGCTTCTATTATTTCTAGTGCCTTATTCATCATTGTTGCACTATCAACTGAGATTTTCTTTCCCATGTTCCAAGTAGGGTGACTTAGAGCCTGATTTACTGTAATATTTTTTAATTGTTCAAGGCTATAATTTAAAAATGGTCCACCAGAGGCAGTGAGTATAATCTTTTCTACACATTTATCATCATTTTGCAAAACTTGAAAAATTGCGTTGTGCTCAGAGTCAATAGGGATTATTTGTACGTTTTTTTCTTGAGCTTTTTTAAGCAGTAACTTGCCACCACAAATAATGCTTTCTTTATTTGCCAGTGCAATAACTTTAGTATCGCTTTCTATAACCTGCATAACCGGCTCAAGGCCTGCGATGCCAACTATTGCAATAACTGAGAGATCAACAGGTAGAGAAGCAATATTTGCTAGACCTGGAGCACCAACTTCTACTTTGACGTTTGTACCAAACAGATCTTCTTTTAAATCTTTGTAAAGCCTTTCATCAGAAATGGCAACATATTTTGCATTAAGCAGTTTTGCTTGGTGTGCTAACAGAGCAAAACTTGAACAGGCACTCAGTGCTTCTACCTGACATTCTTCTTTTCTCTTTGAGAGCAAATCTACAGTCTTTTTTCCAATGCTTCCTGTTGATCCTAAAACTGAAACTTTTTTCACTAAGACAAATTCATACTTAACTATAATAAAATCTTCTTTCCATTAACCAAGCTCATGCCCATGATCATCACCAACAGATGGTGAAGGACCAGGCGAAAAAGATTGGCCATGGTAATCACCTGCATCATGCATGTCATGCAAACCATCAGCACTATGAGCTATTTCATTATTAGCATGGGGATAATCATCTGGATGAGGACCTCCATCACCTTCTGATGGCATATCTTCTCCACCACCACCACCTGAAAAATATTCAGCAAGGCTTTCAAGAAATTTTATGCCAAACATATTACCTGATTTCCCAAATAACGTTACTAGACTGCTACCACTGACCAAACCTTCGAACACATTACCATAAGCAGCAATTGCTCCTTCATGAAAGTTGAATATCCACTTCATTCCATCCACAATTGTTGCAACAGAGTCACTATGACCAAGACCAAGACCGCTTTTCTCACTAGCGGCTTCCTGGTGCTGCTGCTGTGCCTGCCATTCTGCAATATTTGGACCTTGAGCTTCACTCATAAATTTTTATTCTAAGCCTTAAGCTATTATTTTATCACAAACATCGCAAAATATCAATAAGGCTCTTAAATATAGCTAACCTCTATCATCTAAGTTCTTGTATCACAATTTTCAGACACTGGTTTCTGTTTAAAAGAGGGTATCATCCGACATTGGGAACTAGGTTTTATTTTTTGTAAATTTATATTAAACCTCTTTCGAAACTCAAGTATTAAGTTCGAGATTGTAAATTCCAGGAATTAAGTTAAACTATCATGGGCGTGTGCGACTGGCAGAACCGTGTCTATCAAGGTACGCTACTAGCCCATCTCTCGATACGTTTGAACAGTTGTGTGGTATGCACCCGTTTACAATCTTAAATTAATTAAACTATCGAGGTTATAATGATTACATCTTATCAAAATTTTATTGGCATTGACATCTTCTTATTGACAAAAATATTGCCACGCATCGAGCTAATACCCGTAAAGTAAAAAGCTTTATCTTGTCTCACGGAACTTTAGCAAAGTCCGATAAATCAGATGCAAGAGCTCTTGCTCAATATGGATTTGAATGTTATAGAACTCTCTCTCTATTTGTACCCACTTCTGAAAAGCAATCAACCTTGGTTGCACTTTTTCAACGTCGTTACGCAAATGAGAGTCCAAGAGAAATGTAGGCTTGCAGCATCTAAAAGCAACTATATAAAGGAAAGTTGTCAAAAAGCAATCGATTTTTTAACAGTCAAATAAATGAACTCAACAATACCATGCAAAAAATTGTTGATGAAAATCCAGAGTTACAAAAGCGCCAAAAAATCCTTAGAACGGTAGCAGGAGTAGGTAAAAAATTATCTCAAGATTTTGTATGCTTGATGCCAGAACTTGGCTGTTTAAGTAGAGGAAAAGTTGCAAATCTTGCTGGACCATCCAAAAGAAAGTGGTAAAACTATTGGATACCGAAGAATAACAGGTGGTAGAAGCAATAAAGCTTTTTACGTCTGCCATGGCTGCTGCAAAGCCCAAATCTGCACTTGGTGCCTTTTATTCCAAGCTTGTTGAAAGTGGTAAGGAAGATGGTAAGCGCTAATGCGTAAAATTATAGTTATTGCCAATTAAAGAATTTGCATATTTAAAGATTTACACAGCAATGGCTGAAATTAGTTATGTAAATAATACACAGATTTAAAGTACTATATTCATTGACTTAAGCAGGTTTAATATAAAGTTCTATTTCTATGACAAACGGGTTTTTATTGCCCATATGATTGGGTACAGTTGCAAAATGACACAAATAAAAATTTTTAAAAAACATAGTTGATGGATGGTGTCTGTGCATTATTGGGCATTAACCATATCTCAGCTTGACATTTTCTTTCCTGATAGATTGAAAATTGAGTTGAGCTAAAAATGCGGTTTGACACACTTTTTTGAACCATACGAGTCAAGTTACGCCTAATATAGCAACCATTTAAGGTTTATTTGTTATATTTATTTTTTAAGAAATCTTGATCTAAAATAAGATAATTTTTTTTAAAGAGTCTATAAATTACTAATTTTATCGTTTAATGTCTAAAATAATTTTTACCGCTTCTCTTCTTTCTTATGCCACTTTTCCTTAACTTGACGCCTATGGTTTATTTTACACTCCCTTTCGTTATACTTAACATGGAAACAAAGGGCCTTTTCACAATCTTCTATCTATCGTTTCTTAAACCACTCCCCTGAACGGACAATGGCGTCAACTTAAGGAAAAATATCAGCGATCGTGTATAAAATTTCTCTCTAAAACTTTTACCATAAAATTACCTAAAAACTGAAAGAAATAGCACTTTTGTTTCTATTTTATTTCAACAAAGAAGTTGCTAAGGTAGGCTCTTAAGTTGATGCCATTGCCTGAACAGATACGTCAATGATCCCTCAGTTACATCTAGTGGTCAAACAAATTCAAAGGGATGTTGATCTTCTCAAAAACTTTTACAAGAGATGCTGTTAAATGCTCTATCATTTCATCTGTATGATAAGGTGTAGGGGTAATACGGAAGCGCTCAGTTCCCTTTGAAATTGTTGGATAATTTATATGTTGAACATATACTCCATACTCATCAAATAACAATTTTGACGCTTTTTTGGACAATTCGGGATCACCAATTATTATTGGAATTATATGAGTTTCTGTTTGAATAAAATTCACTCCTGCATTTCTCAGTGAGTCTTTTACTTTTTTAACAACCTGTTTTTGCTTCTCTCTTTCAACATTGCTTGATTTTAAATGTTCAACGCTTGCTTTTGCTGCCGCTGCTAAAACGGGCGACATAGCAGTAGTAAAAATAAATCCTGGAGCTGAACTTCTTATTACATCCACCAAGCTCTTTGAAGACGCTATATACCCACCCATCACTCCAAACGCTTTTGATAACGTACCCTGAATAACGGTTATTCTATCTATCAAGCCTTCTCTTTCTGCAATTCCACCACCACGAAGGCCATACATGCCAACTGCGTGCACCTCATCCAAATAGGTAATTGCATTATACTGATCTGCCAGATCACATATCGCTTCAAGCGGTGCTACATCACCATCCATTGAATATACGGATTCAAGCGCTATTATTTTCGGCATTTTTACACCTATAGACCTTAGCAGCTGCTCTAAGTGATCAATGTCATTATGTCTAAATATGTGTTTTGGTCTTTTGCCTGATTTTATACCTTCTATCATTGAAGAATGGTTTTTCTCATCTGAAAAAATTACCACACCTGGAATAACAGACGATAAAGTGCTAAGTGTAGTTTGATTAGCAAGGTAGCCACAAGCAAAAGTTAAAGCAGCTTCTTTTTGATGCAAATCAGCTAAAGACTTCTCAAGCTCAACAACTTCTTTTGTCGTACCGGATATATTTCTCGTTCCTCCAGCACCAACAGATGAATTTTGAATAGCAGCGATAACACTCTCATTCTGCGACATTCCCAGATAATTATTACTGCACCAGACAATAACTTCCCTATTTCTTTCATAATCCATAATATAGGGAAGCCTGCCGGGCAATGACGCAAAATGCGTGAACTCACGATAGCGCCCTTCTTCTTTTATATCTTTGATTTTACTTGAAAATATTTCTTCGTAGTCTACCAAGTTTCTATCCATTAATAACTAATAAAATTATAATAAATTATTAAATGATAGACTACTATATTTATTCATTATCAGCCACAACAAGATGTACTTTTTTGCTTAACATCAAACTTTTCAACCTCATTATTCTCAAGTGAGCTTTTAGGCCTATAGCAGTACGTAATTGTAGCCGCAATAAGACAACAAGCTACAACTGCTATTCCTATCGCTAACATTTCCAAGTAAACTGCAACAGCCACTCCTAAGGCAATACCAGCTATTGCAAGTACAGAAGCAGCTACAACATAACTTTTTGTATTTTTTGAAGCAGCGTTACCCTTGCTTAAATTGCTTGGTATACAGTCTACAG
>NZ_QPIP01000012.1 GCF_003344345.1 Wolbachia endosymbiont of Cylisticus convexus
CATCAACTATGTTTTTTAAAATTTTTTGAATTTAGTCTTATTACAACTCTTATTTATAGTTTTGTATTCTTATTCAATTGAAAAACGTATTTTTGGCAATAAAAACCCTAGTTCATTACAGAAAGAAATTTATATCAAACAACTACCACTGCTTAGATCTTATGATTAATGAATATGTGCTTTAAATTTGTGTGGCGCGCATATTCATTAACCTATTTTCTTATGCAGATTTTAAAAATTTGCGTTAATTGCTTCTTTAAGCCTTGCATTAGCAATCACTATAATTTTGCGCATTAGAGCTGTTATGACTACCATCTTCTTTTTACCTCTACCAATGAGAGCAGAATAAAAAGCACCAAGTGCAGATTTAGTCCTTGAAGCAGCCATCGCAGATGTAAAAAGCTTTTCACGAACGTTCCTTCTGCCACCACTTATTCTGCGATAACCAATAGCTTTACCACTTTCTTTTGGATGCGGGGCAACTCCAGCAAGACTAGCAACTTCTTGCCTGCTTAAGTAGCCAAGTTCTGGCATCAAGCATACAAAATCTTGTGATAACTTTTTACCTATTCCTGGTACTGTTCTTATGATTTTTTGGCGCTTTTTTAACTCTGGATTCTCATCGATAATTTTTTGTATGGCATCATTGAGCTCATCTATTTGACTGTTAAAAAAGTCAATAGTTTTTTGGCAACTTTCTTTTATATAGTCGTTTTCAGGTGCTTTCAGTCTACATTTCTCTTGAGCTCTTATTTGTGTAAGGTCATCACGACGTTGACAAAGTGCAGCTAAGGCTGTTTGTTCTTTTGACATAGGCACAAATAGAGATAGAGTACTATAACGCTCAAATCCATATTGAGCAAGGGCTCTTGCATCTGATTGATCAGACTTTGCTAAAATTCCATGAGATAAGGTAAAGCTTTTTACTTTGCGAGTATTAGCTCGATGTACAGCAACATTCTTATCAACCAGAAAGTGTGCTAAGCCAAGCTCATATTTTCCTGTATTTTCCAAAGTTACAAAAGAATTAGGTAGAATATTTGAAAAATTTTGAAACAATTGTTGCCAACCAGCAGCATTATTATCAAACTTGATAGTGTTCTTTTGGTTGTGAACTGCAGCAACATTTTTAAATTTTCCGATATCAATGCCAATAAAATTTTGATAAGATGTAATCATAATAACCTCGATTAGTTTTAGTTAATTTAAGATTGTAAACGGGTGCATATGTATGTCCCACACAACTATTCAAACGTATCGAGAGATAGGGCTAGTGTACCTTGATGAGCACGGTTGTATAGCCATTATTCTAGCGGTCGCACACGCCCGTGATAACTCCATTCCTATAGTGAGTGGAGTTATCTTCCCTCTTATCTCCTTTATATCATATTTTTAACTTACAATATTCTACTTGTTTCTTTCTGATAAGTAGTCAGCTCTAGTATCCTTCCTAGGCCGAATAACAGGTATAATGTTGTATTTCCTGCATTCTTTATACACACTTCTTATATCATAAGCTGCATCTGCTCGAATAGAATATACTTATCACTTAACACATCACAGACCGATAAATAGTCCGGAAATTAGTATGCTTATTGCTTTCTTATCGTTTATGTTTAAAACAACGTGTAGTTTTCTTACTTGATCATAACGATTGTATTTTCTTTCTCGAATATTAAGTTTACTATGGCCACCATTGTTATTGTAGATACTAACTCTCGTGCTATCTATAGCAATTTCAATATTTTCCAAATCATCTTTATTGGTTCTATGGTCATCAATCTTCAAATTAAGCTTTTTAAATCTTCTGGAAGCTTGTGTATAGTGATAACCTTAAGTTTTTTGCCTATTTGTACCATATAACCTTTTACAAAACCTACAGCTTGTCTCAAGCCAATTCTAAAAAGATATGTGTATTAACTTTATCACTATAAGTGTACCTGCAACTTTTGGACTATTTTCATACCAATTTTCTATTAACAAAATGAAAAACATTTCCTCTTTTTTTGAGAAACTCGTTATATTCTCTTTGGTTACTTACTCTCATTTTTTGCGGCATAAGTTATACTTGTTTGAAAAATGCTTATTTTACAACAAAATGCGTTACTAACCATATATTGAAAAGCTTTTCTCCTTACAATATAACACTAGCTATTCAACAAAGCCTTGCGGGTTATACGGGAGAAAAATTTGCAACTCAAATAAAAGATATTATTGGTGCAACTGTTGAAGTGATAAAGAGTAAGGAATTGCATACCTTTGCTGTATTGTAGAAAAGATGGGTTGTTTTTTGCTTGGTTAGAAAAATGTAGGCGATTGTGGCGAGCAGAAACTCAACACCAGCTTACAAATTTGCTTTCACTGCTCTACTCCTGAAAAGATTTTAAATAGGTTCTTAGAGTCCCTTTCACATAATGGTATGACATTCTATTTATGAATCAATGCTTTTAATATACAATAAGAACATTTTCGTTGTGATTCAGGTTTCTAGTATGTATATTAATGAATCTTGTTTTCACTAAATAATGAAAATAATAATTGTCATGATAATGTTATTGTATAGTAACTATACAATGGCAAACGAACGAATAAGTCTAGTGGATAAAAAACTATCTCAAGGATATGTAGCTCCAGTGCTTACAGAAGATAGCGTTATTTTATCAGACAAGCACGGCGCTTTATATTCCTTTGATATTGATAACTCAAAGGCTATGAATTGGAAATTACACCTCTCACATAGGAAAAAAATTGGTAACATGAGCCTATCGCATTATGAAAAAAATGTTTTCTTTATAGTGGATAACACTTTACACGCAATAGACGCAAAAACTGGCAAGATTGAGTGGGAAAAAGAATTGAGAGCTCCAGTAAGAGGGAAAGCAGCAGTAATAAATAATAAATTGGTAGTATTGACTATTGATAATTATCTGTACGTGTTTGATATAAAAGATGGCAGCTCCGTTTGGGCTTATCAAAACGGTATCAATGAGGTTCGAGGTTTGTATTCCATATCGCCAACAATTTCTAACGATAAAATAATAGCACCATTTTCAAATGGTGAGTTAATAGCTTTTAATGAAGACGGTAAAAAATTGTGGAGCCAAAAATTGGCTACAAACCTTTTGACACAGCTCACAGATGTAACTACTACACCGAGAGTGCTTGGTGATACTTTAATAGCTACAAACAATTCTTATATTTATGGTATTGACGTGAAATCAGGGAATATTTTATGGTTAAAGTCACTGCAAGTAAAAAGTGTATCAGACATTGAATCATATTACAGTCCTCTTATTCCTCCAAAGGAGCAAAAAGAAGGCGGAAGAATTTTTATAGTTACTAAAGACGATAAAATAATTGGCCTGGATATAAAAAATGGAGAAACAGTCTGGGCATCTGATTTAATAGAAAATACGCAATTGTTTGCTCCAATTATGCATGCCCATACACTGTGGGTGACAAGCAATAAAGGTTCAATGTTTGCTTTCCCTGGATCTGAAAGTGCAGGAAAGGTAGTCAAAGTACCTGGTAATGTGTTTCACACTCCAGTGTTTACTCACGATAAAATATATGTAACAACTGAGGGAAAAGGTGTTTATTCTTTAGAAAATAGGTTTGTTCTTTATGATTGATTATGACCTGATTGTTATAGGTGGTGGTCCAGGCGGTTATAAGTGTGCTATCGCTGCTGCAAAACTTGGATTGAAAGTTGCCTGTATAGATAAAAATAGCATTTTTGGTGGTACATGCTTGCGGGTTGGGTGCATACCTTCCAAAGCACTACTTCATTCTTCCTATCAGTATGCTCACACGAAAAATGATCTGTCGAAGTTTGGCATAAAAATTAAGGATGCAAGTTTCGATTTAAAAGAAATGCTAGGCTATAAGGACGCCAGAGTTCAGGAGCTTGGAAAAGGTATAGAGTATCTGTTTAACCTTCACAAAATCACTAAAATCAATGGACTTGGGAAAATTACTTCTTTTGACCAAGGTAATCTTGAAGTTTCAGTTGAAGATAAGGTGCTGAAGACAAAAAATATAGTAATTGCAACCGGTTCTGACGTTATTTCTTTGCCAGGAATTAATATCGATGAGAAAAGTATTATTTCATCAACTGGTGCATTGTCTTTAACTGAAGTACCAAAAAAACTTGTCGTAATCGGAGCCGGGGCAATAGGGCTTGAAATGTCTTCTGTATGGAGGAGGCTAGGGTCTGAAGTCACTGTAGTAGAATTTTTTGACAGAATCGCTGCAGCAATGGATGGAGAATTAAGTAAGTCTCTACTTTCTAGTCTACAAAAACAAGGAATAAAATTTTTACTTAGCACTAAAGTTGAGGGAATAAAACAAAGTAGTAACTCTTTGAGTGTGAAAGTTTGCTCTGTAAAAGATAATCAAACAAACGCTATAGAGGCGGATAAGGTATTGGTGGCAGCAGGACGCAAACCATGTACTGATGGTCTTGGTATTGATGAAAAAATAGAAAAAGATAATCGCGGTTTCGTTCAAGTTAACAACAGATATGAAACTAATGTGAAAGGAATATTTGCTATTGGTGATGTGATTGGTGGAGCAATGCTTGCTCATAAAGCAGAGGAAGAAGGAGTGGCAGTTGCAGAGATAATAGCAGGACAGTCACCTCACGTTGATTATGAAATTATACCATCTGTCATTTACACTCACCCTGCGGTTTCTTCGATCGGTAAAGCCGAAGAGGAACTCAAAAATGCTGGCTATAAGTACAAAGTTGGTAAATGTCAATTTGTTGCAAACGGCAGAGCAAAAATCACTGATGATGCTGAAGGATTCGTGAAAGTGCTGACTTGTAGCAGAGCAGATACAATACTAGGTGTGCATATCATAGGAGCATACGCTGATACGCTAATCAACGAAGCAGCGGTTGCAATGGCATATGGCGCAGCAGCAGAGGATATATACAGAATTTGTCACTCTCATCCTGATATAAATGAAGCCTTTCGAGATGCGTGCATCGATGCTTTCTTTAAAAAATAATTGTGGACCTCGGTTCAATCATTGAAAAATGGTATGAGTGGCTGAGGTGCAACAGATCTTATTCACCAAACACTTTAGAGTCATACATGAGGGACTTGAAGGATCTTATAAGTTTCCTAAATACTCACATTGGTGGAGAAGTAAATGTCGGCACTTTGGAAAAATTGAGCGTACCTGAGTTAAGAAGTTGGCTTACCTCTCGTTACGCAAGAGGTGTGAATGCAAGATCTAACGCTCGTGCATTGTCAGTAATCAGAAATTTTTTCAAGTACATAAAAAACAACTACAATATAGACAATGAAGCTGTATTTTCCTTATCAAGGCCAATTCAGAGAAGAACTCTGCCCAAAGCATTATCAATACCTGATATAAAAACTTTGGTGAAAGAAATGAAATTATCTGACTTGAGCGAACCTTGGGTGGTAAAAAGAGAAATTGCAATTATTGTCCTGCTATATGGTACAGGCTTAAGAATCAGTGAAGCGTTGAACCTTGGGGTTAGTGATATTAACAATGAAAGTTTAATAGTAACAGGTAAGGGAGATAAACAAAGGCAGGTATTTATTCTTCCGGTAGTAAAAAAGTGCATACAAGAATATATAAAAGCTTGTCCTTACCTTGGCATTGACGATGAAGCACAATATCTTTTTTTGGGAGTAAGAGGAAAAAAATTGGGAAGAACTTATGTGGCTAATCGTTTGCAGAAAATAAGGAGAATATTAAATCTGCCAGAAATTTTATCTCCACATGCATTTCGTCATAGTTTTGCTACTCATTTGCTTCAGGAAGATATTGATATAAGATCAATACAACAACTGCTTGGTCATTCGAGTCTTGAGACCACTCAAGTTTACACTCACCTCAATTATCAAGATGTTTTTAATATGTATAAGAATTTCCAACAGAGTTTGAAGCACCGAACAGAAAAAATCTGTCAAACCACATGAAGAAACTCTCCAGGTTTAGTTTTTAGTAGCTTTTAAATATAATAATACAGGAAGCACTTTTGCAGTTATAACCGAATTCTTCACTGGTGCCATAAGTGCCCGTTTTGTAGCATGATTTTGGAAGGAACGATCGAACCATTGATGAAGCCATAGCGCTTCCCTATTATAAATATATAGGAGTTATCATGAGTGCGCCAAGCAAAGCGCGTAAAGTCCAGTTGGTCAATCCAGGCAAAGCCTAGCCAGCAGCTTGGAACAAACCACTATGCTGCGTAAGGTAACGAGCGTAGTAAAGCTAGTGGAACGGACAACACAGGGTACAACGAAAGTGAAGGTATTGAGTCCCGAAATTCTCGATGTCATAGAGGTCGACACTTTTCATATAGTGGAAGACAGCAAGAAGGGTAACAATAAGGCAAGTTATCACTCACTCTATCGGGATCTGAGGCCGTACCATGTGTTGAGATGGAGTTTACGTAAACTTGGGAGATCCTTTGCATTCCTATTAAGGTACGCTGGAACAAGTCAACAAAGGCGAGGACTGACGGAAGATGCAAAGGAAGTCGGACTGACTGATAGTACTCAGAGTGTGGGAAAGCCACATACAAGGGAGCAATATAGTGACTGGTTTAGGGATTGCTATGCCAATACAACGGAGGTTGGAATAACGTGCAAGGAAGACTAAATCAGATAGCAGTAAGAGCCAGGCAAGATAAACGATTGAAATTTACATCGTTAGTTCATCTGATAAACGCAGAGAATCTTGCTGAATGCTATAAAGAGCTAAAGCATAACAAGGCATGTGGTATAGACCAGGTGACAGTAGAAGCTTATGGAGAAAATCTCGAAGAGAAGCTTAGAACTCTGGTGGATAGTATGAAGAGAAAGCAATATCAACCGCAACCAGTGAAAAGAGTATATATACCAAAAGCTGGAAGCAAAGAGAAACGCGGACTCGGGGTACCATCAACAGAAGATAAGTTAGTCCAGATAATGCTGAAGAAGATATTAGAAAATATTTATGAAGCTAACTTTCTGGATAACTCATATGGTTTTCGTCCTGGTAGAAGCTGTCATCAAGCGGTAAATGCACTAAATAAAGCAGTTATGTACAGACCAACTAACTATGTAGTAGAAGTTGATATCAAGAAATTCTTTGATAATGTCCAGCACAAATGGCTAATGAGATGTCTAAAAGAACGAATTGCTGATTCTAATTTATTATGGTTAGTAAAACGTTTTCTAAAAGCAGCAACGAACCAACAAACTGTTGGTTATACCAGAAAGAAACCCCTCTCTCCTTAAATTTCATTTTTATACTATCTTAGTATAATTGTTATGAAGAAGCTACTTCTGCAGTTATAGCCGACTGATTCAGTGGTGCCGTAAGTGCCCGTAAAGCAGCATGGTTTTGAAGGTGACGGTTATAACCATTGATGGAGTCTATTCAGACTACCTCGTTTAGGAGAGTGCCTTATTTTACCGTCTCAAGCTGAAGCGCTTCTTCAATGATAAATTATATACTAGAGGTATAAAATGGCAAAAGTAAAAAATAAGTTGGAAGTAATGAACCCTAATGCGGCAGGAATAGATATTGGCTCAGCTGTGCATTATGTATGTGTTCCAGAAGGAAGAGATGAACAACATATCCAAAAATTTGGATGCTTTACAATGGATCTGCATAACTTAACAAAATGGTTGAAGAAGTGTGAAATTAAAACGGTAGCTATGGAATCAACAGTGGATTCCTTTGTTTCAGATACTTGAATCATATGGATTTGAAGTAAAATTAGTAAACGCACGGCATGTTAAAAACGTACCTGGTAGAAAATCTGGCGTTCAAGATTGCCAGTGGTTGCAACAGTTACATAGCTATGGACTGCTCCAAGGATCATTTAGACCAGATGATCAAATTTGCGTACTGCGTGGCTACGTCAGACAACGTAATAATCTAATCAGAAGCGCAATACTCAACGCATGCAAGGCATTAATTCAGATGAACATTCAGTTACATAAGGCAATTAGTGATATTAACGGTATAACAGGTATTAGGATTATTGAAGCGATAATTGAAGGTGAAAGAGATCCTGAAAAATTAGCTGAATTAAGGGATGGTCGAATAAAAAATGATAAATCTACTATTGTAAAGGCATTAACAGGTGACTACAGAGAAGAACACTTGTTTACACTTAGGCAAGAATATGAAGCATATACCTTTTTCCAAGAGCAAATAAAGGAATGCGATAGAAGCATTGAAAGCTATTATAAAGCATTTGAAACACAATCTGATGAAAGCAAACCAGTGAGTAAAGCAAAATGCAAGAAAAAAAATAGATCCAAATTTTAATTTGCATGAAGAATTATACCGGGTTATAGGGATAGATTTTACTAAAGTTCCAGGATTCAATGTACTAAGCATACAGACCATAATCTCAGAGACTGGTATAAACCATAACAAATGGCCAACAGAAAAGCATTTTTCGTCTTGGTTAGGGCTAAGTCCAGGTAATAAAATTACTGGAGAAAAAGTGTTTAGTACGAAAACTTGCAAAGTCACAAATCGTGCTGCAAATGCCTTACGACTCGCTGCGCATTGTGTATCAAAAAGTAATACCACTCTGGGTGCACAGTGCAGGAGATGGAAAAAACGACTAGGAGCACCAAAGGCAATTACTGCTATGGCAAGGAAATTAGCATGTATCTTTTACAGTATGCTAAAGTATGGGCAAGAGTACGTCGAAAAAGGAATTGATTATTATGAAAAACTTTATCAAGACAGAGTTATGAAAAATCTGAGTAAAAAAGCTTCTGAATTTGGCTATATCCTGGTAAAAAAAGATGAGTTAGTACAAGGAGTTTCTTAGGAGGAATAGTCGAAGGTGGGCAATATAAAGCAACCGAACAAGGCACACCGCAAGGTGGAATAGCTACCCCGCCAACAATGTTGCAGGGAACGTTCAAAGAAGCATACGCGTCAAGTTAAGGAAAAGTAGCATAAGAAAGAAGAGAAGCGGTAAAAATTATTTTAGACATTAAACGATAAAATTAGTAATTTATAGACTCTTTAAAAAAAATTATCTTATTTTAGATCAAGATTTCTTAAAAAATAAATATAACAAATAAACCTTAAATGGTTGCTATATTGGGCGTATTCTCTTAACTTGACGTGTATGGTTCAAAGAAGTGTGTCAAACCGAATTTTTAATTCAACTCAATTTTCAATCTACTAGGAAAAAAGATATCAAGTTGAGACATAGTTAAATGTAATAGTTTAGACTTAACCTGACAGGCGTGAATTAACTGACAGAAGAATCGACGAAGTCAAAACTGATATCAGAATCTGTTTTAATGTTATCAATATTCTTTTGGTAAGTAATATGCATACTGTCAAAAAAGGTCTTACCGTAGCAATACTTACCAGAAGGGAGTGTTAAATAAAGTCAGATCTAATTAGAGAGATGATCTTCTTACCTTTTCCTTGCCTTCGTTTTCATTTCTAACAATTTTTTTCCCACTTAATATGTCACTTATTTCATCGCCTGTTAAAGTTTCAAACTCCAGTAGATTTTTAGCAATGAGCTTCAAGTCTTTCCTACGCTTGGTCAAAATTTCTTTTGCTTTTTCATGGCAAGAAAATACAATTTTCTTTACTTCTTCATCTATAAGTTTTAATGTATCTTCAGAAATTGTCTCAGAATCATGCATGATTTGTTCACGATTGTGATATATTGGCCCTATTTTGTCACTCATTCCCCATTTCGTCACCATAGCACGTGATAAATCAGATGCTTGCTTTATATCCGAAGATGCACCGCTTGTAATTTTATCATAACCAAAAATTAGTTCTTCTGCCACTCTTCCACCCATAGCAACAGTTATATCTGCTATCATCTTTTCTCTTGTGTGAGACACTCTATCTGTTTCCGGTAGTCTCATAACTAAGCCTAAAGCTCTACCTCTTGGAATAATAGTTGCTTTGTGTATTGGATCAGAGGCAGGCATATTAACTGCGACTACTGCATGACCAGCTTCATGGTAAGCAGTAAGCTTTTTTCTTCTTCCGTAATAACTAAGGACCGTCTTTCCATGCCCATCATCACTTTGTCACGCGCATATTCAAAATCATCCATGGTAACAATTTTCTTGTTTCTCCTCGCAGCAATA
This sequence comes from Wolbachia endosymbiont of Cylisticus convexus, assembly GCF_003344345.1. Next base: position 10,125 of record NZ_QPIP01000012.1, read on the forward strand.
AGTGCAGATTCATTTACTAAATTTGCTAGATCAGCACCTGAAAAACCTGGTGTTCCTCTTGCAACTGTTTTTACATTCACATCTGGCGCTATCGATATTTTCTTTATATGCGTATTTAATATTCTTTCACGCCCATTGATATCAGGTAAAGAAATAGTAATCTGTCGGTCAAAACGACCAGGTCTAAGTAGTGCTGGATCTAGCACATCTGGACGGTTAGTTGCAGCAACTATTATCACACCTTCATTAGACTCGAAGCCATCCATTTCAACTAGTAACTGATTTAATGTTTGTTCCCTTTCGTCGTTACCGCCACCAAGACCAATGCCGCGATGCCTACCCACTGCATCTATTTCGTCTATGAAAATTATGCAAGGAGCATTTTTCTTGCCTTGATCAAACATATCACGTACACGGCTTGCACCAACACCGACAAACATTTCAACAAAATCAGACCCGGAAATACTAAAAAATGGTACATTAGCTTCACCTGCAATTGCACGAGCAAGTAGGGTTTTACCGGTTCCAGGGGAACCAATTAAAAGACATCCTTTTGGTATCTTTCCGCCCAATATTTGAAATTTTTGCCTTTGTTTAAGAAAATCAACGATCTCAACTAACTCTTCTTTTGCTTCATCAATTCCGGCAACATCATCAAATGTCACTTTTTTTCCACTAGTCATAAGCCTAGCTTTTGATTTGCCAAAGCTTATAGTTCTATTGCCTCCTGCTTGCGTTTGTTTAAAAAGGAAAAGTAATAAACCGAAAAAGATAAGCGTCGGAATCCATTGAATTAGTAGTCCACCAATTATACCTATTGCAGAATCTCCAATTGAAAAGGAGAACTTCACTTTTTTATCATGCAAACTTTTTATTAAGTCGCTATATATAACACCACTTGAGTTAAAGGCTGACCCATCTCTAAACTTGCCTTCAATGCTTTGGTTTCTTATGGTAACATTTTCTATATCATTATCTTCCAGTCTAGTTAAAAATTCTGAAAAAGGTATGGTTGCTTTACTCTTGCCTATACTTCCGCTGAACTGAATGTAAGCAACTGAAATAAGAACAATAATCACTAACCAGATCAATAAACCTTCTAAAAATTTTTTCATTGTTACCTTTAACTAGATATCAATAAAGTTTATCAAATTTTGTTTTATCATGCTATTAATAATGCATTGAACCTTATTGTTATCGGTATTTTTTCCGTTATAATTTACATCATGATGAGCAATCACCTTTCCATCTTTTTGCACTGTTGGCAAAGAGTAGTAAATTTCAGAGTAATAATTACAAACTTAAAAAGTTGTTTTCCACTGCAATAATCATCCTTATTATGTGTTTGTACTGGCAAAACTCTGGCGTGTGTAACATTCTACAGTAGCTTGCAGTAGTGCACTTATTACATTATCATCTATATTGCTCACTTTTTTATCCTTGAGCTTTTTGGATTTATTGTTAAGCTCTTCAAGTGCTTTTGTAAAATCACCCATGCTAACAACAGGTTCGTCTATTTTTTGCTCTTGAGTACGCTTTACGGCGTTATGCTTGGCCTCGTTTACTAAATTAGATAACTCAGCTCCTGAATAGCCTTCAGTTTTTCTTGCAATTTCTTTAAGAGTTAGACCTGATGCAATTGGCACATTCTTTATGTCAAGATCTAATATCTTTTTTCGTGAACCCAATTCTGGTAGAGGAATATAGATATGCTTAGAAAAACGACCAGGCCTAAGCAGTGCTTCATCTAAAACGTCTTGATGGTTAGTTGCAGCAATTACTATTACACCTTTGTTAAAATTAAAACCATCCATTTCAATCAATAGTTGGTTTAAAGTTTTGTTATGGTCCTCGTTTATAGCTCTATTAGATTCGTTCTTGGAGTCACTACGTTCTGAACCGATAGAATCTATCTCATCTATAAAAATTACACAAGGAGCCTTTTTTCTTGCTGTTCGAAAAAGTTCTTGTATATTGTGTACACCTTGATTAGCAAATCGACCAGCAATGTCAGCTCCGGAAATGGGAAAAAATGGAAGCTTAGCTTCACCCGCAATTGCGCGAGCAATAAGTGTTTTACCATTTCCTGGTGGGCCATATAAAAGATGGCCTTGTGGTGGCTTAAAACCAACCTTTTCAAATAGAGCTTTCTTTTCCTGTGATATATCATTACAAATCATTCGTAGTGCTTCTTTCATTTTATCTGATACTATAACGTCGTCAAACGTTACTTTTTGCTCATCCTGCTCAACCTTTGTTACTCCAGGTAATTTCATTAGCAAAGAATAGATAGCAAAACATAATACAACTGCAGTGCATATTACTGAACATGTTACTACAACAGATTTTATAATGATAGGCGTGAAAGATATAGTGGCCGCAGCAGCTTTAATTTTAAAAAAAAGAATATACATAAGACAAATAAAAGCAGCGATTGTTAGACATAATAAAACAAATTTGAAAAATCTTGACCCACTCATTGTAATTCCTAATTAAATATCAATTAATTTTAGCAAATTTTCCTTTATTATACCAGTGATGGAATATTTAATCTCATCATCACTAATATTCTTGCTATCATGTTTTATACATGGATAAGCAATCACCTTTCCATTTTTTTGTACCGTAGGTAAAGAATAAAAAACTTCAGGGCAGCAGTTATAATCCTTCAGAAATTCAGGAACTCTTTGTGTTTTTTTTAGTGGAGCAATGATAACTGAACATTCTCGATTTCCGAGCACTATGCAGCTAAATCTGTTATCCCATTCAATAGGACCATTTAATGGTAAGTATACAGTAATTTGCCGTATCTTTGATGGTTCTCTTATTATCAGGACGCTTTCTCCATATTTTCTTATTTTGCATCCATAGAGTGTACAGTTAACATTACTATCTTGTTGCAATATTTTATTAAATATTGCAACAAGGCTGTTGTATCTTGGTTTATAGTGTTTGCTGGTAATTGCCATTATAGAGTAAAGAAGAAGCCTTAAGGCTATTTCCTCTGGTAGTTTATACAGTTTACTTAATTTAATTTCAATGTAACCAAGATCATACACATTAACACAGTCATTAAATGCAAGGCGTGTGTAGTGCATCAACGCTTTTGCAGCTCTTTTCATATGAAGGGCTGCAAGGCATATTCGGTCTGTTAAAACATCTTGATTATCACTTGCTTCAAGCAAGTTACGGTATAAAGTTCGCTTGTATTTTAAGTCATAATTGCTTCTATCTTCGGTCCATCTTAACTGGTGAAGCTTAGCATACCTTTCTATTTCACTACGACTGAAATTTAACAACGGCCTAAATACATAAATACCATTTAAGAAAGATTTGTAGTCCATTGATGATAATCCATCTACGCCACTACCTCGTTCTAATCTCAACAAAAATGTTTCTGCTTGATCATTTTTATGGTGAGCAACAAATAAATATTTAACATTATTGTTTTTACACCATTCTATTAATAACTTATACCGTGCTTTTCGTGCCTGCAACTGAATATTGCCTTTAATATTTTTCTTCTCCCAATTTAATACAAACGACTCCTTTGCTCCGAGTTCTTTTGCATAACTCATAGCAAAATGAGCTTCTTTTTGAGATTCTAAACGTAACCCATGATTTACTGTTAATGCTATAGGGGCTAAAAGCTTGCTTTTTTTTGCCCAATTAATCGTTAAGTGCAATAAAACTACACTGTCTATACCACCTGATACTGCAACCGCAACTTGATTATCATGAAAAGCAAAGTTATTAACTATACTTTGAAATAACAACTCCAATTGCATTATATTTCTTGATGATTAGGCAATTCAGACCTCTCTAAATTATACCGGCACAGCACTTCAATGCAAATTGAGCTAACAATCAGTAGAAGCACAAGTTTGACTGTTGTATCATCCCAGTGCTGAACACTGGGATTCAAAGGAGACTATCTTTTTATTCCAGAGAATGAAAATTCTACTCTACGGTTTTTAGCATGGTCTTTTTCGTACTTAGAATTTTTAGAATCATCTTTTACGTCAACCAAAGGCTCAGTTTCACCTTTAGAAGCAGTTTTTATTCTATTTTCTAGATAAGATGCACAGCTGACCATAAACTTTTTAGCTGCATCTGCTCTTCTAGCACCTAATGCAAGATTATATTCATGAGAACCACGATTGTCAGTATGACCAGTTAAAGTAACCTTCGCATCAGGGTTATCTTGTAACACTTCCATTGCATCAAGCAATGCATCTGCACTCATTTCAGTAATACTAGATTCATCGTAACCAAAGAAAACTCTTTTATCACCTATTTGCTTAATAACGGCATTCATTTTATTTGCCACACTTACTTCTTTTTTAGGACAAGAACTTACACCGGTAAGCAGTAAACAAAAACAACACATTATAACCACTCTACTCCACATTACTAAACCTCCATAATTTTAAATATAGTGCGTAATTTTAATTTTGTGACTAATAATCACTCTATACTATAATGTAGTCAAGAAAAATAAAATACTAAATATTTCCTTTACAATACAACCTGACAATTAATTTTCTGATAAGATGCTCGATTTTTGTGCGTCCAGCAAAGGCTGGCATGTTCATAGTGCAAGCGTTCAAGATCGTGATAGTATCTTTTTGTTCAAGCTAAATGCAAATTTACGTAAGTTTTTTGCTGATCAGGGATATATAGGCAAATTGCAAAATCACTGTTTATTGAAAACAGGATGTTTATTAACGATTGCCAAGAAGGCTGCTGATGTTACAGGATTTCATGTTATTCTCAAACGTTGGATTGTTGAAAGAACCTTTGCTTGAATTTTAGACGTATGAGCAAGAGCATTCTTCCCTTACTTCAAAAAGTAGTATCTTCTTTAATATGATTACTATCATGCTTGCTAAATTAACTACTTGAGTCCTTTTAAGACATGTTCTTAGAGTGTAAATCATTTGAATTAATACGAAAAATATGCTATAATTAAAGCATGGGTTAATGTAAATAAATCAGTTATGACAATTCCACAAGCGAAAAGTTCAAAACCTTCAAAATTACTTACTCAGGTGACGAGTGAAGATGAGAAGATTTTTGAAAAAGAGGAACATCAGTTAATCTATAAAACTTTTTTAGGTAGGTTAAAGAAATACAAAGACTCGGACAAATTGAAACCAGGTGAAAAGAAAAATTTTTCTTTCATATGGGACTATGGAAAAGAGATATTTAGCTATATAGACCAAGGAAAGACAAAACCACTCAGTGAAGAGAATTTTTGTCGGCTTTTACTTTCCGTATTTGAAAAAATTAGAGAGAAAAAATTAGCGAACAAAGAGAATTTAGAGAATTATGAAATAAAGCGAGTAATAGAGGGGTGTTTAGATGAGATACGTGGTACAGAAGCTAAAGATTCACTAATAAAACTTGTTGGGTTACCATTTGGAATAAAAATAGACCCAAAAAATATTTCTGATTCTTTGATGAGTGGACTAAAAGAGAAAATACCATTCTTAGGTAAAGACAAAAAAGAGAAAGATGAACCACCGCTCAGTGATGAAGAGATGGTAACAACGTTCTTACGCAAATCTTTATTTCCTATTATCGCTCTCACTACTGTAATATTATTAGGCGGCTTAAGCGGTCCAGTGTCAGTACTTGGTCTTTTTACCATCCCTCATGTTATAGTAATAGGATTTATTGTTTTTGGTCTTGCTGCTGCTGAATATAAGGCGGTAAAAGGTCTTTTTTTTAATGACAAAAAAGGTACTTTGTATAACCCTCACTCACGAGATGAAAAGGAAAGAAAAGGATGGGATAATGAAATTAGCGGTGGTATCAATAAAATTTTAAAAAACAAAGTCAAAGAAATTCCTGAACAAATTTCCCAGGGAAACGGAGAGAATAAACAGCATTCTGCCTCTGAGCAAATCTTCCATCCAGGAAACGAAAATCCTGCTACTCTTAAACAACTTACTTTAGAGCAGCCAGCTAAAAGCACAGGACAGCAACCAAATAAGACCTAGATTTGCCAAATATGTAAGCGGTCTTCTATTGTTTTATAATACATACAACAGGAGTATGATCAGATGGATTTTCTAGCTTACGCAATCTATCGTCTATGTAGCATGTTTCCAATTTATCTGCAGCTTGTGGCGATAGCAGCATATGATCTATTCGCATTCCTTGATTATTTCTCAGTGAATTACCTTGATAATGCCACCAAGTGAATTGTTGCAAGTTTGGGTGAGATATTCTAAATGCATCTTTAAAACCAAGATTCAAGATCGCTCTTAACTTCTCACGTTCTTTTATATGAAAGCACACTTGGCCATTCAATAAATTTGAATCAAAAACATCAATTTCATCCAGTGCAACATTATAATCGCCAGCTATAATAGTTAACTCTTCATTCTTCAACAAAGTGCTCATCCTTTCATATAGGTTATCAAAAAACTTGAGTTTATATTCAAATGCGTGAGAGTCCGGGCTTTGACCGTTTGGCACGTATACACTTCCTACCCTTATCTTACTATTGGTATACTTTATCACGCACTCTATATAACGTGCTTCTTGATGACTTTCCACAATGTCAATTTTAAACTTCTCCAGTATCGGATATTTAGATAAAACACAAACGCCATTTCTTGCAACTTGTCCATAGATAGCATATTCATATCCTAACTTTTCTATCTCCGCATAAGGGAATTGCTCTTCCGTACATTTTATCTCTTGCAGCAAAATTATATCTATCTGACTATCAACTATAAAACTACAAAGTTGGTTAACTCTTTTACGTATGGAGTTTACATTCCAAGTTGCAATCTTTAGCATCAACAATCCTTATTAATTATATCAATTAAACTCTCCCCAGTAGGCAACCTCGATGTTATAATTTTTTTCCATTTGATTAACTTTAAACTATCAGCAATGTTTTTACTCATGGTATATGCAACTGTATTATTCATCACATGAGATAGCCCACTTTTTAGAACTAATGAACAAAACACCCTTGCTGTCTGTGAGGAAAAAAAAGCAACACTATCAATTTTACCATCCAACAGTAAATTTTTACACCTATTAGTTAGACTCCTTTTAATAATTGTTTTATAGAGTACAACTTCTCTTACGTTAAAATCTTCTTCAGATAATCTCTTTTTTAGGTCACATGATACTTCTTGTCCCCTTATATACAAGAACTTTATTGCGTTTGAATAATGAGCTTTTATGAATGATATCAGACCATCAACGTTGCTATCTGCTGAGATTATATCGGAAAATCCCAAATTTTTTGCAGCCTGCATAGTTGAATTACCAACTGTAATAATCGAAAAGTTATCCTCTTTGCATATTTGACTGAAAGCCTTTACACTGTTTTTACTTGTAGATATCACAACGTCAAATTCATACGTAGATATGTCAGGATTTAAGTACTTTATTGTGAATACTGGTTCTATAAAAACTTTGTATCCATATTTTTTTAGCGTGCTTCTTGTACTCAACGAATCTAATAAAGGCCTTGTCAATAAAATAGACTTCATTCTGGTTTATTTCACTAGCAGTAAAATGATATCCCTTATACACAAATTATTGAATAAAAACTTTTATTTTTTAAGTTTCTTGCATAATCTAGAAAAAGGGCAAAAGAAACTCCATAATTGGCCCAGTGCTAGAAAATTGATATTAAATAAGCGAACGTTTTGATCAAATGGAAAAAGGATGTTACTCATTGAGTAACATCCTTTTAGAATGATAAGCGGTTTTGTTTATCTTTTACTAGGCTCAGCTTTTTGTTGAACAGATTCTACGTTTGGTTGATCTACAATCGCACGTCGTTTTGCCAACTTCTCAGTGAGCTCTTCCGTAACTCCTAGACCAAATCTTGTTTCTTGAGAAGGACTGTGTCTTTGTGGAGTAGAAGAACTTGGTGAATTGAATCCACTATCAGAATTACGACGGTAACTGGTAAAGCTAGAAGTTGTAACAGTACTGTCAGTGCTTATAGAACCCATTGAATTGCTTCTTGGCGGTTTCTCCTGAGCAACATAAAAACGGCTATTTCCTATGTCTGCAGATTGCTCATCCAACTGAGAATCTTTATAGCTTATATAAGTAGCCTCCCCTGGCGCTGCCTTACCTCCAAGCCATGACCGAAGTTTATTCCTTGGCGAGGAAGTTGCATTTGCTTTCTTACGCTCACTAGGATTTAATAATTCTGCTTCGCTGCTAACAGTACTGTCAGTGCTTAAAGAATCCATTGAACTGCTTCCTGATAAGCTGTTTTCTAGTGAACTGTCAACAGATTGCATTGAACCTTTCTTAGTACCATACTTCCCTGCTATTCTATTAAGATTCCCTACAGAATTAGAAGTTTTATGATCTGTTACACACTCTTTAGCAATCTTCATAATTTCATCGTGATGTTCAGAGAAAATATTATCGATTAGATAAGTATCTTTAGGTAATGACCTTTGCGTCAACAAGCTATGCAAACTTTCTTTACTTAAACCATTAATGAATTTTCCTTGCTCTAGCAGCCTTTCAAAAGTCTGATCAATCTGCCCTGATTCTGTTTTTTCTCTTATTTTTGAATCAATCTTTGATGATATTCCAGAAAGTATATCTTTTATTAATCCAGCATTATTTCCTTTATCAGCAAAAATTTCTTTCAGATCATCTCTTATCTTATCAGACTTTTCGATCTCCTCTTTTGTAAACCTTTTTATTTTATCCAAATAGTCTTCCTTACCAGCTGCTTTATGGAATTTATTTGCTACTCCTTCACCTACGAAGCTAGCACCTCTCTTCAGTGAATCTACTGAATTTTCATAACTTTCTCCGACCTTATCTTTAACATACACAGCACTATCTTTAATCTTTCCGCCAATATGCTTCGCCCTTTCAACTGTTTTTTCTGCTGACCATTTGAGTCCTTTATATCCGTATTGAACTGCTTTTACGGAAAAAAATAAAGCAAGACCAATCATTGCACCTGTTGCAATAAGTGGTGCAGCAGCTAACAAAAGTGGTAGTGCTGTTGCAAGTAACCCACCTGCTGCACTTACTGCAAGAATCTGCTTTTCTGCAGGCCACATAGGAAAATCTTTTATTGATCGTTTTAACAATCCAGAAAGTTTATTTTGTTGAGCTTGTGGATTATCAATAAGCTCTGCATTTGATGAATCTTGCATCATTTTACTCAAATCAAGATCATCTTGCTTAGTTTCAACAAAGTTTGAATTAGAATTTGTTTCACTAGGTGACATTTTAAACCTCACATTAACAATATATTATAATTGTATTCTTCAGTTCTTAAGTTAGTGTTAATTCGGCTACCAATGTTTACTTAATGTGTTTTTTGGAAGCACAGAAAATTAAATGGTGCAATGTAAGTAGCTAAACACAATTTTGTGAATGCTGCTGTCGATAGGTGTTATACTAGTCTTGGAATGATAGGAGAAGGGACTATAGATGGCGAGAGGCCGCTACTCGTTAGTGATTGTTGCGATATGACGTCTCGTTTAGATTGGGAGTGTTAAATAAACCACACGCGTCAAGTTAAGAGAATACGCCCAATATAGCAACCATTTAAGGTTTATTTGTTATATTTATTTTTTAAGAAATCTTGATCTAAAATAAGATAATTTTTTTTAAAGAGTCTATAAATTACTAATTTTATCGTTTAATGTCTAAAATAATTTTTACCGCTTCTCTTCTTTCTTATGCCACTTTTCCTTAACTTGACGCCTATGGTTTATTTTACACTCCCTAATTTTGAGCTGCTTCCTTAGGTTATGCAAGAAGTCTATTCTTTGTGGCATAAGCTATATTTATTTGATAGATATTTACTCTATAACAGAATCATCTTTTTCTCCTATGCAATAAAGCCTGCCGGGTAAGAGAATACTGAACGACAACTGAGTTGCCTTGAAAACATAACTTTTGTACAGTTGTATTTTGGTGACAGTAAGGTATGCACAGTCTATTGGCATGACAGACATTCATCATAATTAATATCTGTTTTTTGTTGCAGTATTTCACTTTTTTTGAATATGTCATGTGAGACCTTGTCAGCTCTTTGCATTGATTGTGATCTGCAGTAATATAAGCTTTTTAATCCTTTTTTCCAAGCAAGCATGTGTATTTTGTGTAAGTAACGTTTATACACATTGGCAGATAAGAACAGATTTACTGATTGAGATTGACAAATATAAGGAGTTCTATTACTTGCATGTTCTATAATCCATTGTTGATCAAGTTCGTATGCTGTTTTAAATGTCAGTTTTTCATGCTCACTAAGAAAATCTAAATGCTGAACAGAACCCTCATTTGTCGAGATTGAGGACCATATTTTATCGTTGTCTTGATTCTTTTCTGCTAATAATTTTTGCAAGAATTTATTTCGCACTACAAATGAACCTGTTAGTGTCTTCTGTATGAATACGTTTGCTGCATATGGCTCTATTCCAGGGGAAGTGTTGCCTGCAATAATCGAAATTGAGGCAGTTGGAGCGATAGCGAGCTTATGTGTAAACCTTTCCATTAAATCGATTTCTTTAGCGTCAAGACATGGCCCTTTTTCTTCTGCTAATTTTTTAGAAACTATATCTGCTTGTTGTCGTAGATGCTTAAATATTTTTTTATTCCATTGTTGTGCCATTACCGATTCAAAAGGAACCATTTTACTTTGTAAAAATGAATGAAAACCCATCACACCAAGACCGATACTACGCTCTCTTATTGCGGAATATTTTGCTCGCTGTATTTCATTTGGTGCTTGATTTATGAAGTCCTCTAGTACATTATCAAGAAAACGCATTATATCTTCTGTGAAGAGTTCATTATCTTTCCATTCTTCGTAGTATTCAAGATTCACAGATGATAGACAACATACAGCAGTGCGTGACTTGTTCAGGTGATCGTAACCTGTAGTTAAAGTTATTTCACTGCATAGGTTTGACATTTTGATGTCTAAATTGAGCTTTTTGTAAGATTCTGGTTTATTGTTATTTATTGCATCAAGAAAAATAATGTAAGGTTCTCCAGTCTCAATTCTTGCTGTTAACATTTTGATCCATATATCACGTGCTTTGACAGTTGAGATAACTTTTTTATTGTGAGGACTGATTAATTCCCATTCTTTGTCACCTTCAATGGCTTGCATAAATTTATCTGTCACTATTACAGCATGGTGTATATTTAGTGCTTTGCGATTTGGGTCACCACCAGTTGGCTTACGTAAATCTAGAAACTCTTCTATTTCTGGATGCCATACAGGAAGATAGACGGCTGAGCTTCCTCTTCTTAAAGATCCTTGACTGATTGCAAGTGTTAGAGCATTTTGTACCACAATAAATGGCACAATTCCTGATGTTTTACCGCTACCTTTGACACTTTCACCAATTGAGCGTAGATTTCCCCAATAACTACCTATGCCTCCTCCACGTGCAGCGAGCCAAACATTTTCATTCCATAAATCAACTATTCCCTGCAAGCTATCTTCAGTTTCATTAAGAAAGCAGGAAATAGGTAATCCTCTCTTGGTACCACCATTGCTAAGTATTGGCGTTGAAGGCATGAACCACAAATTGCTCATGTAATCATAAAGACGCTGTGCATGCTCTTTATTATCAGAGTAGTAATTGGCAATGCGTATAAAGAGATCTTGATAACTTTCATTTTCTATTAAATACCTGTCCAATAGAACTGCTTTTCCAAAATCGGTTAATTTACTATCCTTTGCGTAGTTAATAGCAATGTAATTCATAAGGCTCCTTTTATGATATTATAGGCATTTATTTGAGCGATTCCTAGATTAAGTTGTTGAATTTTTTTTATGGATGCTGTAATGCAAACAAGATACCGTCAACCTGACTGCCATATATTGTACAATAACTCAGATGACTTATTTGCATGTTTATTTCTTTTGCAACATGGCGAATGTAGTCTTCCGAATGACGAAAATAATCTCCTTTGTTTATAAAGTCAATACCTTTACCTTCTTTTCTTCTTACCAAACATACAATAACCCCTTTTTTGTTTGTCAATCCTTTTGCTAATTCCAACTCTGCTCGAAAATTATATAGATAATGTAGTACTTCAGCAAAGATAATTACATCGTACTGCTGGTTCTTCTCCTGTTTAAGAAACTCTTTCATTTCCATATGTATTAACTCATTGTAAACAGGTTTACCTTTTATAAGGCATCCTCTTGCAATATTTAGCATTCTATTTGAGATGTCAACTCCTGTTGTGCAACTTCTAACATTATTTATTTTTAGGAAATGACCACATATTCCAGTACCGCAACCAAGATCAAGTATATTTAGTTCAGAAGTGGAGTTGTTAAAGACTTTTGTAATTATCATGTGTACGAGTTCATGCCCTCTGTATTGTTTGGCAATCAGCCAATGCTCAACAAAATATTCACCTGTGTAATCGAAATATTGCTTTATGAGATTTTCAGGCAATTCTATAATATCTGATGTGTTTGTTATTTTTTTTATGTAGTAAGAAGCTTCTTCATAACTACTATCTAATTTTAGCGTTTTTGTTAAATAATTATAAGCTTTGCTAGTATTTCCTACTGCAAAATGACATCTTCCAATATTATACCAGATTATAGGTGAATTGGGATGGAATATGCTAATTAACCAAAATCTTAACTTTGCATCTGATATATTACCTTTATAAAAGTGATATAAACCGATTTCAATGTTGGTATTTAACAGGTTTTTAGATTTTTCAAGAAGCACTATGATTTCTTTATGGAGAGTATTATATTTATCCATAATAAAATTTCTTACTTTCTTAATATTTAATACACTAGTGAGCTTAGATATACAATTTAAAACAACGTTTTTTATAAAAAAGAGATTACTTTTCATACATTAGAAATACTCCGAATGTTCATTATCGTTTTTAGGTAACTAATTTTAACACATTTTATCTTACAAAATATCTTTTTCATTAATTTTTCTGTATATATAAATTTACCGTATATTTCTCAGATTATACTGTTTAGGATTGCTGGTATATTGTTGTTGATAATAATAGGAAATGTTTTGTGTAAAAAGGCGTTGACATATTATTTATCAGGTTGTAGTATGTAAAAGATTAGTTTTTAGATGTTTGACAAGTTTTATGGTAGAGATTAATTTAATCTCAATTCAATTGTAAGTTAATATTTAACTCTGCATATTCTACATATAGTCAGATAAATAAATTATTAAGAGCACTTGATGGATGCCTTGGCGTTAAGAGGCGATGAAGGACGTGGCAGGCTGCGATAAGCTGCGGGTAATTGTCAACAAATTCTAATCCGCAGATTTCCGAATGGGGAAACCCAGCTAGCTTAGCTAGTTATTACATACTTAGTATGTAAAGCAAACTTGGTGAACTGAAATATCTAAGTAGCCAAAGGAAAAGAAATCAATCGAGATTCTGTTAGTAGTGACGAGCGAAAGCGGAAAAGGCTAATGATTTAAGAATAAGAATTAGAATACTCTGGAAATAGTAACCATAGAAGGTGATAGTCCTGTATAAGTAGAAAGTTTTTAAATCCTTGAGTAGAGCGGGGCACGTGAAATCCTGTTTGAATATGGGGGGACCATCCTCCAAGCCTAAATACTCCTTAGCGACCGATAGTGAACAAGTACCGTGAGGGAAAGGTGAAAAGAACCCCGGGAGGGGAGTGAAATAGAATCTGAAATCGAGTGCTTACAAACAGTTGGAGCTCTATGCTTTTCCTACAAGAGCAATCTTGTAGTTGGTTTGTATTAGAGTGACAGCGTACCTTTTGCATAATGGGTCAGCGAGTTAATCTATGAAGCAAGCTTAAGCCATTAGGTGTAGGCGTAGCGAAAGCAAGTCTGAATAGGGCGTTTTAGTTTTATGGATTAGACCCGAAACCAAGTGATCTAGTCATGACCAGATTGAAGGTGTGGTAAAACACACTGGAGGATCGAACCAGTTAATGTTGCAACATTATTGGATGAGTTGTGATTAGGGGTGAAAGGCCAATCAAACTTGGAAATAGCTGGTTCTCCGCGAAATCTATTTAGGTAGAGCGTTGTATGTATGTTGTTGGGGGTAGAGCACTGGATAGACTAGGGGGATTCATCATCTTACCAAATCTAACCAAACTCCGAATACCAACGATTAATTGTACAACAGGCACACCACGGGTGCTAAGTCCGTGGTGAAGAGGGAAACAACCCAGATCACTATCTAAGGTCCCAAAATTGCAGCTAAGTGGGGAAGGAAGTAGAAAAACCATTACAGCTAGGAGGTTGGCTTGGAAGCAGCTATCCTTTAAAGAAAGCGTAACAGCTCACTTGTCTAAATAAGTTTTTCTGCGCCGAAAATGTACCGGGGCTAAAGCTGTATACCGAAGATGTGAGTACTTGTTGATTTCGATCAATGGGTGCGGTAGCGGAGCGTTCCGTAAGTCTGTGAAGGTAGTTTGAGAGAACTGCTGGAGATATCGGAAGTGAGAATGCTGACATAAGTAGCGTAAAAGAGTGTGAAAAACACTCTCACCAAAAATCTAAGGGTTCCTACGTTAAGTTAATCTGCGTAGGGTTAGTCGGTTCCTAAGGCGAGTCCATAAAGGAGTAGTCGATGGCAATTAGGTTAATATTCCTAAACCTTTTAAGTGTGACGGGTTTTGTATTTGTATAGGTCTTATTGGATTGATCTATGCTTAGAAAAAGCTCCAGGAAATAGCACTTATATTTAAAGGCCGTACCGTAAACCGACACTGGTGGATGAGTAGAGTATACTAAGGTGTTGAAAGAATGATGTTGAAGGAACTCGGCAAATTATACCTGTAACTTCGGAAGAAGGGTAACCTGCTTTTAGGTAACTATGAGTAGGTGGCACAAAATAGGGAGTAGCGACTGTTTACTAAAAACACAGGACTCTGCAAACACGTAAGTGGAAGTATAGGGTCTGACGCCTGCCCAGTGCTGGAAGGTTAATAGGAAGGGTGCAAGCTCTGAATTGAAGCCCCAGTAAACGGCGGCCGTAACACTGACGGTCCTAAGGTAGCGAAATTCCTTGTCGGGTAAGTTCCGACCCGCACGAATGGCGTAACGATTTCTCCACTGTCTCCAACATCATTTCAGCGAAATTGAATTCCCCGTGCAGATGCGGGGTACCCGCGGTTAGACGAAGAGACCCCGTGCACCTTTACTATAGCTTTACATTGCTATTAAAAATGTGATGTGCAGGATAGGTGGGAGACTTTGAAGTTATGGCGCTAGCTGTAATGGAGTCAACCTTGAGATACCACCCTTTGCATTTTTGATATCTAACTATGTTTCATTATCTGGAACTAGGACATTGTATGGTGGGTAGTTTGACTGGGGCGGTCGCCTCCTAAAAAGTAACGGAGGCGTGCGAAGGTAAGCTAGAGCTGGTCGGAAATCAGCTTGGTAGTACAATGGCATAAGCTTGCCTGACTGCGAGGCTGACAAGCCAAGCAGGGACGAAAGTCGGTCATAGTGATCCGGTGATTCTGTATGGAAGGGTCATCGCTCAACGGATAAAAGGTACGCCGGGGATAACAGGCTGATGGTGTTCGAGAGTTCATATCGACGACACCGTTTGGCACCTCGATGTCGACTCATCACATCCTGGGGCTGAAGAAGGTCCCAAGGGTTCGGCTGTTCGCCGATTAAAGTGATACGTGAGTTGGGTTTAGAACGTCGTGAGACAGTTCGGTTTCTATCTGCCGTGGGTGAAGGAAATTTGAGAAGATCTGACTCTAGTACGAGAGGACCGAGATGGATATACCTCTGGTGTACCAGCTGTTATGCCAATAGCATCGCTGGGTAGCTATGTATAGATGGGATAATTGCTGAAAGCATATAAGCAAGAAACCCTCTTCAAAAAGATTTCCCAATTAAGGCCGTGGGAGACTACCACGTTGATAGGCTAGGTGTGGAAACATGGTAACATGTGAAGCTAACTAGTACTAATAGCCTGATTGATTTATTTGCTTTCTATATGTATATATGCAGTGTTAAATATTAAATTAAATTGGAAATTTTTATTAACTTGGTGGCTATAGCAAGAATGAACCACCCGATCTCATTTCGAACTCGGAAGTGAAGCTTTTTAGCGCCGATGATACTTAAAAAGGGAAAGTAGGTCGCTGCCAAGTTTATAAAATTTTTTTTACTTTTATCAAATGATTCTCTTATTGTAAGAGGTTGTTTCTATGTTCAAGTTTAGTAGCTGTGCTCTAGGTTTATTCTTATTCTGTTCTAAGTATTGGCTTTGTTCAAATGCTATTTTCCATTGTGTACGATAGCTAGATTCTTTATATTCATAAAAACCTTCCTTAATATTATTTGTATCAAGCTTTTTATCTTGTTTTCTTATACTCTCTACCACTAACTACCCACATCTATTAGTTTATTTTAAAAGCTTTACTTACCTTATCATAAAAAATATAATTGTAAATACTTTAGTGAAAATTTTTTCTTATTTTATCTTTTTTAAGCAAATAGTTAGATCTTTTTGTAAATTTTTATAGCCTGCTTGCATAATGTTTTTATGAGTTAGTATTATGTAATAGTATCCTACATTACTTATATTTAAAATGCTAATTTTAGCGAGCATTCGTAATTGCCTTTTTATTTTATTTCTTTTTGCTGCTTTTTCGACTTTTTTACTAATAGCTAGACCTATTCTAATAGTGTTAACATACTTTTCAGGTTCTTCTTCTTTTTTGGCATATAGCGATATGTAAAACCCGTGATAAAAAGAACTGTTAAATGCTAACTTATTTTTAAAAACGGAAGAAAAATCTTTTTTTTTATGCTCGATAGTTTTATTATGCGCATAATTTTTTACATCCTAATGAACGACGCCTATTAAGGATTGCTTTTCCAGCTCTTGTTGCCATGCGTGAACGAAACCCATGCCTACGCTTTCTTATCAATTTGCTTGGTTGGAATGTTCTTTTTGTGCTCATTGTTTTTGTATTAATATAATGATTTATTTTAAATAGTTTTACTTTATTGTCAAATAATAGTGAACTTATATGACATTCTTGTAGAATAAAATTTGATGTATGGAAAAATGAATTTAATTATAGGTGTACCTGTTTTACTAATCCTTTTATTTTGTTTGAGTAGATTTCAAACAGTAAGTAAAGTTAAGTCTTATATATATTTGAGTTGTATGTGGATGCTACCTTGGTTGTTAGCACTCTATAATGGTTATTTTATAACTTCTATTTCTATAGCGTTACTTTTTTTTATGCTGATTTTTATCTTTAAGGATAAAAGAAATAAGATGGTAAAATTTTTGTTATTTATGGCTTTAGCCATATCACTTTTTATCACTTTATTTGTAATGCTATCTATTTTTATTCAGTCCATTAATTTTTTTAACAAAGTAGCTATTTCAAAATTCTTATTTTGTTTAAAATGGAACCACAATGTAGCTATTATCGGTGAAGGAGAGGTAGGGTATTTTGGTATAGCACCACTTTTAGTAGGGACATTACTTATAACTGTTGTAGCAATGTTAGTTGTGGTCCCGCTTGGTTTACTTTCTGCAATATATATTAGCGAATATGCAAGCAAGAAAGCGCGTTACGTTGTTAATACTATTTTGCAAGTTTTATCTGCTATTCCTACGGTTGTGTATGGATATTTTTCAGTTGTATTTTTATCCTTATTTGTGAAGAAGGTAGCTAATTTTTTTGAGTTAAGTATACACTCAGAAAGTGCCTTAGTTGCTGGTTTATCAATTGGGGTAATGATTCTTCCTTTTATTATTTCTTTACTCGAAGATGCTATAAGATCTGTTCCAAAAAGTTTACGTTATGGTTTTATGGCGCTTGGTGCAACTCCAGCGGAAACTATATGGCATATAACAATACCTTATGCAATGCCTACAATTTTAAGTGCAATTTTATTATCGATTTCAAGAGTGATAGGTGAAACAATGATTGTGCTAATGGCTGTGGGAATTAACGCAAATTTGACTTTTAATCCTCTTAATTCAATTACTACGATTACTGTGCAAATTGCTACATTGCTTACCGGAGATCAGGATTTCAATAGTGTGCAAACTCTTGCTGCTTATGCGCTTAGTTTGGTGCTGTTTATTATTACTTGGCTATTGAATGCATTTGCATTGTTTATAATGAAGCGTAACTAGTAAGTGTTTTAATATTGCAAAATTTCTGTTAATAATGTAAGATTTATTTTCTTTAGAAGTTCTTTTAGAATTGTAGTGTTAGGTGATGAAAGAGATGGATACAGGTAAAGTAGTTAAAATAACTCAAGCAGTTGTTGATTTAAGATTTGAAGGCGGATTACCTAAGATATTTGATGCTTTAAAAAGCAAATTAAAATATAAGGGCAAGGAGCTAGTTTTAGAGGTTTCACAGCATATAGGTGACAATATAGTCCGTTGTATTGCTATGGATAGCACAGATGGTATGTCAAGAGGTGACGAATTTGTTGATACAGGTGCACCAATATCAGTTCCGGTTGGACGTTCAACTTTAGGAAGGATCTTTAATGTTGTAGGAGAGCTTATAGATGAGTGTGGTCCGCTGAAAGGAAAGTATGATTTAGAACCTATACATAGATCACCTCCAAGTTTTACTGAGCAGAAGATACAGGAAGAAGTTTTAGTTACAGGAATAAAGGTTATAGATTTTCTTGCACCTTATCTTAAAGGAGGAAAAATCGGCTTATTTGGTGGAGCTGGTGTTGGTAAAACAGTTCTGATAATGGAATTAATTAATAATATAGCAAAAGCTCATAAAGGATTTTCCGTATTTGCCGGAGTAGGGGAGAGAACGCGTGAAGGTAATGATCTTTATAATGAGATGATCACTTCGAATGTAATAGATATAAATGAGCACGAAAAATCTCAAGCCGTTTTGGTTTATGGTCAAATGAATGAGCCTCCTGGAGCAAGGGCTAGAGTTGCTTTAACGGCGCTAACTATGGCGGAGTATTTTCGTGATCGTGAAAACCAAGATGTTCTATTTTTTGTAGATAATATCTTCCGTTTCACTCAAGCTGGCTCTGAACTTTCTGCTTTACTTGGAAGAATACCATCAGCTGTTGGTTATCAGCCAACTCTTGCAACTGATATGGGCGCTATGCAAGAGAGAATAGCCTCAACTACTGCTGGTTCTATTACTTCTATACAGGCTATATATGTTCCTGCGGATGATTTGACTGATCCAGCTCCAGCAACTACATTTTCTCATCTTGATGCCACCACAGTATTGTCAAGACAAATAGCTGAAATGGGCATATATCCTGCTGTTGATCCACTTGATTCAACTTCTCAGTCTTTATCTGCTGAAATCATTGGTGAGGAACATTATAATGTGGCTTCTGAGGTGAAACGTATATTGCAAACTTATAAGTCGCTGCAAGATATTATCGCAATACTTGGTATGGATGAACTATCTGATGAAGATAAAATTGTTGTTGATAGAGCTCGTAAAATTCAGAAGTTTCTTTCTCAACCTTTTCATGTTGCGGAGGTATTTACTGGCATGTCTGGCAAATTTGTTTCACTTTCTGATACTATTTCCAGTTTTAAAGGAATTATTGAAGGTAAATATGACCATCTGCCAGAAGCTGCGTTTTACATGGTAGGAAGTATAGGTGAAGCAATAGAAAAGGCTGAGTCGATAAAAGCTGAAGTTGGAGCTAAGCATTAAAGATGATGAACACTTTTAAGGTGCAATTTTTTTCTCCTGATAATAAAATTTCATTTGATGAAGTAGTTTCTCTTTCAGTGAGTGGGCTTGAGGGGGAGTTGATGATTTTAGCTTACTATTCTCCTTACTTAATTTATTTATTGCCTGGTATAATTACTGCTCAAATGAATAACCAGACAAAGAAAAAAGTTGTAATTGACAGTGGTATATTAGAGGTTGCAAATAATAATTGTAGCATTGTAACAAATCAAATTCAGATTTTTGATCACTTGACTCATGATGAGGAATCATTAAAAAATAAGAGAGTTGGTATATATTTAAATTATCTTGATGAGAAGTTTCTTTCTTAGTTATTTTAGGCAAAAAGTCGATTATCACTTTCTTGTTATCCCAGTAGCCCAATTTTTGTCATCTAAGTGCTTTTTTTTCTGTCATTTAGTATTCCCTTCCCTGTCATTCCAGTGCTCACCTTTATCATCTCAGTGCGTGACACTGGGATCTAGATGTAAAAATATTTGTAAATTATGTAATGGGTAATAGATTCTAGGAACATATGTCAAAAACAATTTCTATGATGAAATAGGTTGGATTCCAGTGTCAAGCGCTGGAATGACATGATAAAAAAAAGTACTGGGATGACAAGATTTTACAAAAATGATTTTTTAATAGGAGGTTAATATGGAAATTTTTCTTGATAGCGTTGATTTGAATGAAATTAAGGAGCTAAAAGAGTTCATTGATGGTATAACAACTAATCCTTCTTTGATAGCAAAATCTGGGCATAAAGATAAATACGAAGATTTAGTAAGTGAAATATGCTCTATTATAAAAGGGCCTGTTAGTGTTGAAGTTGTTGCAAGTAGCCATGAAGATATGATTAAGGAAGGCCTTAAATTAGCGGAAATCGCTAGTAATATCGTAGTAAAGTTACCCCTTACACATGAAGGATTAATTTCTTGTAAAAAGTTGTGGACAGAACATAAAATACCTGCTAATGTCACGTTATGTTTTTCTCCTGGACAAGCACTGTTTGCCGCTAAGGCCGGTGCTTGTTTTATTTCTCCCTTTGTTGGTCGTCTTGATGATATAAGCTATAATGGCTTATCGCTAATAAAAGATATATGCACTATATATTCTAATTATAGTTTCAAAACAAAAGTTCTTGTTGCATCAGTAAGAAGCCCAGCACATGTAATAGAAGCTGCAAAACTTGGCGCTAATTCAATTACTGCATCAGCAAAAGTACTTAGACAGTTAATTAATCATCCACTTACTGATCAAGGGCTCGCAATATTTGAAAAAGATTGGGGCATAAAACAATAAATGACATTGCTAAATGTGAAAAAAACATAAAACACAGTAATTGTATCTGTTCAGGGGAGTAGCAAGGTAGACAAGGTGGTCTAATCATAGAATAGCTATGAGGTAATATGGTAAAACTTTTAGAACTTTGCGAAAACTTAAAAATAGAGGTAGAAAATTTAAAAGCCGAAAAAGAAGCTCTGAGAATGCTCAAAGAAAGGAAAGGCTTGGTTTAAACTCGAAAAATTCATCAATGCCAAGTTCAAAAGAATTGTATAAAATAAAAAAGGATAAGCAAGAGGAACATTGGCGGTCAGGTTGGGCATCTAAAATGGAAGGTAGTAAAGGTAGAATTCTTGCGAATGTGGTGGGGAATTCACCAAATCAAGTCTTATGTAGTAGAATATCAGTTGAAGGTGTGGAAAAAGAAGAAGTAGCTCCTTAGCAAAATGCAGATACATTTGGAGCAAGGTGTAATTGCAGCACTCAAGAGATTTTACAAAAATTCAAAGCATAATGAAATTTTTAATTTGAGCATAAGTATTGGTAGCATATCAAACAGTGAACATAGAGTTGCATCAAAATGCAGGGAACTGAAAGTTGTTGCATATTGATGAAACGAGTCATTACAATATTGGTTGGTGTTTGCTAAGCAAGTTTTGTAAAACTTACAGAGTCAAGAGGAATGAAAGTTTTAAAAAACAATGTATGCTGCAATCATAATAGTTTGGTAGTAACCGAGAGGTACTTTAGACCCACTGCGAAACGGTATGCAACTAATTTCAGCATGAGTTAGGCGAGCAGCAGGATCAATAAAACTCATGTCTGAGGTTTACCAGACCAGCAATTATTCATGTTGTATTTCTTCTGAAAATTGCGATAGGTATACGACATAAAATCTTAATTTCACGAATTTTATGCTCCACCGGCTTTGTTGCATAGCCACTTATGTTAACGTTTTATATGAAAAATTCACGCAGCCAGGGAATGTTCAAAAAAGTGTGTCAAGCCGCATTTTTAGTTCAACTCAATTTTCAATCTATCAGGAAAGAAAAGATCAAGTTGAGAGATAGTTAATGCCCAATCAGATATAGGCATCATCCACTTTTCCTCTGCTTTCTTTATAGCACAATATACCTGTTTGTACAAGGCATTTATGCTGGTAAATGAGCCTTTGGTTTTGGTGAATTTTCTAATTTGCCTATGTAGTCCCTCTATGGGATTAGTGGTGTAGATCACCCTTTTAATTGGCCCAGAATACTTAAAATAACCAGATAAGTTTTCCCAGTTATTTTGCCAAGATTTTATAACCATAGGGTACTTTGTGCCCCACTTTTCATCCAATTCCAACAGATAATTCTCAGCAATTTCCTTGCTTGATATATCTTCTTTAAATCGCTCAAAAAACTCTTTGCGTCTTTACTAGCCACATACTTCAGTGAATTGCGTATTTGATGTACTATGCACATCTGTACTTCTGCATTAGGAAAGACACTATTTATAGCTGTAGGAAAGCTTTTCAGACCATCAACACAAGCTATCAGAATATCCTCTACTCCTCTTGTATCTTGTAAAAAGCATCTAATGTTTTAAGCTTAAGCATTAGGTGGAGGAGGGAAGAACTCTGTTTCTCCTCTTAGATATAAAATCTGTAAGAAAGATAAGAGTTCCCTCCTCAAAAGTATAGGCTGGACGGTATCGTAGAAAGACCTAAATGGCTCTAATTCTGTATCCACAAGGTTAGCCTTACTTTTCGTTTTAAATGGTAACGTATGGGGTTATATATGATCAACAACTTTCTTGGAATTGATGTATCAAAAGATCGCTTTGATGTTTTTCTTTCATTCATAAGTAAAAAAGAAAAGCGTGAAACTAGGAAAAGGAGCTTTAAGAACGATGATCTTGGGTTTCAAGGTCTGCTGAGTTTTCTACAAAAGCATAATGTGGAAGAAGTAAAGTCATGCATGTGGTTGTTATAGCGAAGCTTTGGCTGAATTTCTGCACAATGCTGGACATTTTGTTAGTGTTGTAAATCCTTATTGTATTAAATCTTATACAAGGAGTAAGCTCGTAAGACAAAAGAATGATCAGACTGATGCAGAAATTATTGCTGATTATTGCCAAAGACAGGAACCAACTCGTTGGACACCACCTTCTTCTGAAATGAAAAAATTAAAACATCTTTATCGTTGCTCAGTTGCGTTAAAAGAATTAGTAAATAACCACCTAGAAAAAAAAGAGAGACTGCCTAAAGAAGTTGCAAATGCTTGTTGCAACGAATATAGTTAAAAAAATAGAAATAATAAAAAACTCCATACGCAAACTATTAAAGCAGCACAAAGAATTGTTGGAAAATTTTCAGCTTCTATTGACTATTCCAGGAATAGGAGAGGAATCAGCAATGGCTATTTTAGCTGAAATCCCTGACATAAAAGCTTTTAGAGATGCCAGGCAATTGGCAGCATATACAGGAGTTATACCGAAAAATATAACATCAGGTTCATCTGTACATTCTAAACCAAGATTAAGTAAATCAGGTTCACAAACATTACGTAAGGCCCTTTTCTTTCCTGCCATAGTAGCCAAGAATCACAATCCTATCATTGTGAGTTTTTGCCAAAGACTAAAGAAGAAGGGTAAGCATAATATGGCAATTGTGGGAGCTGCAATGCGTAAGCTACTCCATATCATTTTCGGTATCCTGACATCCAAAAGTGCTTTTGATCCAAATCATATCAAGAATTACAGAACTAGGATGTTGACTGTAGTTTAAAATCAAAAAATGCTTCCAATCCATTCAACATATTCACTAACTGTAATCTGTGTACTGTTACACAATCAGAA
>NZ_QPIP01000013.1 GCF_003344345.1 Wolbachia endosymbiont of Cylisticus convexus
AAGTTCTCTAATTGCATAAAAGTCAACAATAATTTTTTGTATCATGAAAAATATTTTTTGATGTAAAATTCAGCTCTAATACAACCTTTTATTTATTATTGTATTATCTTATTCAATCAAAAGAGGTTTTATTGGCAATAAAAACATCAACACTAATTTCCAATTAATCTCTTTTAAACTATGTAGCCAATGAATATGTGGATAAATACGTCCACACAAACTTAAAGTATTTATCCACATATTCATTAAGCTTATAAAAACTAAGGTATCATTCTTTTCCTCTATAGTCTTAATGATTTTACATAAGTTAAAAGTAGCATGCTTCCATTGTTCTCTCCGCGGTCTAATATGGCTAATTTATATTGTAGCCAAGCCGCACTATACTTGTAGGCGGAAGTGGACGGCAACATGTACGCCACGAAGTCTATGCTTCAACTTATCCTCTTGCTTATCCCTTCCATCGGCATTGCTATCTTTACTTTCAGTAAAATTATTGTTTTATACTTCTTTAGTGTTTATTGATAGCAAAACTCTTTTCTATCGATTAGCATCTTGTGCATAATCACGGCTAATTTTCTTGCTACTGCAACAATTGCTTTTTTCATGCCCTTTTTCTTTTTAAGCTTCAATCCCCAGCTTCTTAATTTAAATGTCCTTTTACATTTTACCAGTAAGACCTGCGCGGCTTCATATAACATATTCCTACAGTCCACTGGTCCCATTTTTGATATACTTCCGTGTCGATCAATCTCACCAGAAGCGTACTGTCTTGGACTTAATCCCATATAGGCTCCAACTGTATAAGATGTTTCAAACCTATGCAGATCATCTATTGCAGCTTTATATGTCATTGCTACTATAATACCAACTCCTGGAACAGTAGTTAATAATTTACAATCCTCATCTTTTTTGCTTTGTTCTGAGAGCATTTTATCAAGTTTTCTTGTTGATTCTTCTATTATTTCTAAACTATGTACTAATGATTCAATTGAGGTTTGGCTAATTTCATCTAGATTATTAACCATTTCTTGCACTTTTAAAGCAAAGTTTGCAGAACTAAGACGTTGATTAACTTTTATCCCGTATATTTTCAGTAATCCCCTTATTGTTCCCGCAATTTGCTCTCTGCAACGTATTAATTGTCTTCTGCTTCCAAGTATTATTTTAACCTGACAAGCTTCGTCTGATTTTACTAATACCTCCTTAAATAGCCCAACTCTCATCATTTGTGCTATGCCTCTTGCATCATTTTTATCATTCTTATTGATTCTCGCAGATAATGCTGCTGCCATATGCCTTGCATCTACACAAGTTACTGGTAATCCAAGATTCCTCAACTCTTTGCACATCGATATTGATAATTGCCCGCTTTCTATTCCTATGGACTCGTATTTTTTGTTTTGACCAAGCAGAAACTCAGCTATTGCACTGCTTTCACTTGCAACAACCCCTTCTTTAACAATTTTTCCTTTCTCATCAATGATACTAATAAAAGTTTCTTTGAGTGAGACATCTAACCCGCTATAATGTTTCATGAGACTACTCCTACTGTAAAAGTTTAAATTATTCTTGAAGAACTAATTCATTGAATTTGTTACTTCGTGCTAAAATAATGGAGTATGTCTCTCCATCATTCAATAGCAATTACAGTATGTACTTATAGTTTGTGTATATCCACAGCTACTGCTACGAGTTAGCTTAGATAGAAACTGACTGAGAGTTATATTCCTCAGTAAAAACCCTATCATCTCTGACCAAAGAGTTAGCAAGAATAAGCAGTTTTCTCATAGCAGCAGTGGAAGCAATTTTATATGGCTTTTTATGTTGATTGTACAATCTAGTTAAGAATTAACCCTCTGTGCACTACCATGTGATACGTTCGAACTTTTCAATATAGTAACTTTACTATACGCTAAAACTAGCTATATTAGCTTACTTTTGCTAAATTTACATACGAACCAAATTTCTTAATTTGATTGCAAAAATTTCAAGCTTCTCTTTTCACAACGCCGCTTTTATTTAAGTTGTTCTCACAAATATATGTACTATTTTTGTGCTTTTTAAAAAAAGTAAATAAATAAATTTTTTGTGGCACTACGAAATCAGTATTTTTCATAAACTTCAATATTACTTGAAAAATATTTGCTAAAATAGTAATGTAATAATATTTAGTAAGGTAAAAATGAATTTCAACGAGCATGTTCAAGGCGACAAATTATATTTTGATCATCAAGAAGAAGTAGATATCAAGAAATTGATAAGCTTTTTGCAAAAGAATAGAAACATCACACAACTTTCTCTCATGGTTTGTGGTATTGATGAAAAAGGAGCAAAAGAATTAGCTAAGCTTACAAACCTTACTGAATTTAATTTGAGTTATAACAGTATTGGTGATGAAGGAGCAAAAGAATTAGCTAAGCTTACAAACCTTACTGAACTTAATTTGGATGATAACAAAATTGGTGATGAAGGAGCAAAAGCTTTAGCTAAACTTACAAACTTTACTAAACTTAGTTTGGAAAATAACGAAATTGGTGAAGAAGGAGCGAAAGCTTTAGCTAATCTTACGAACCTTGAAGATGAGGTGTATGCGAGTAGTAAAGTAAAAAACAAACAAAGTGGGGCGTGTGCAAAGCAAATAGCAGATGGGGCTGTACCGCTAAATGTTATTCCAGTTAGTGACGGCTTAAACGCGAGTAATACTGATACCGATCCAAGCAATTTTAATTTAGAGGAAGATTTGAACTCAAGCTATGATTTAGATAACTCTCTTCCTTTTTTAGAAGGAGATTCATCTTTAGTAGAAAAAGAAATACCATTGACTGATGAAGAGAGTTTGTTAAACGACAAATTTCATCAGAAGATGAATTATATAGAGGAAAAAAATAAACAAAAGTATAAGAAAATTATAGGAGAAAATGAAAAGTATATAAAAGCCTGGACAAAGAGTGCTCTAAAAGATATTAAAGATGTAGCAATTGAGTATCTTGAAAGGGGGATAAAGTTAAACTCATATTGTGATGACAATAGAACAACTGTAGTGAACTTAATATTTGAGAAAATACAAGGTGTTCTTGAAAAAGTAAACCCTGGCAGAGAGATTCGTTTTAGTAAAGATCCAGATCCAGCAATAGAAAACGTGAGCATTATACAAAACATTGCTTTAAATTTACTATTAAAAGGCGGGAAAGTGCAGCGATATCTTTTCTATAACGATAGGATGTCACATGCGACTATGGGATTTATAAATCCTCGTAATAAAGGGTTTCATGAAGATGAAGAGTTTGATAAAGATGAAGGGTTTTATGAAGATGAAGAATTTGATGAAGATGAAGGGTTTTATGAAGAGAAACAGTTTGATAAATGTCTTTTTGATGAATGTAAATACATTATGGATCAGCTAAAAAGTGCTGCGTATGAAAGCATTGTGAACAAAAACAAACAAATTCAAGATGAGTTAGAAATAAACATAGATAATATATATTCTTATATAAAGTATCCACAAGGTAGTATTGTTGAGATTGTAAAAATTACAAATGAATTGGAGGTAGAACATCT
The DNA here is from genome assembly GCF_003344345.1 of Wolbachia endosymbiont of Cylisticus convexus. Next base: position 3,559 of record NZ_QPIP01000013.1, read on the forward strand.
AGAATTAAAAGTCTGCGAGTTGGAGATAGGAGGAAGTAAAGTAATAGTTGAATTTGAAGAAGAAGGCAGAAATTACACTGACATTATAGGTAGTGACGGTATAGTGTTAACTTTCTACACCAGCTTGGGAGGATTAGAAGTTAGATTATATCCTGATAAGGAGGATGAAAATCTCATAAGGGTAGAAGTAAGAGATCAAGGAAAGTTAAAGAAATTGAAAAGCTGTAACGAAGAAATAGGGGAAAATTGCTTCCTTGGTGGATTATCAGTTAATAAAGCTATAGAACAAGGGTATTTTGAACGACCTAGAAAGCTTTGTCAGTCTTCTGAAAGAGTTAGCCTATCTAAAAAAATTGAGGAGGGAGTCTTAGAAGCAGTAAGAGGTTTACAGCCTGGCGATATAATGAACTCTTCGTCAAATTCCTGTAGAGAAGGCTATGCAGAAAATCAGGATGCTAGTATGAACTCAAGTCACTCAGTGCAGTATAGCAAGTCAAGAGGAGTATAAGTACTCCAGGTTAAAATAACAGATTTTTAGGCAAGGCCAAGGGTTATAAATTACCTTTCTTCAAGCCGGTTTTTGAGATTACAATTTTATTTACCTCTTTTGAGTGGCTCTCTACAGTTGGAGTTACATTAAATTCTACTATGTTTTTATCCAAAGTTACATCATTTACCACATAGTCAGAATTCAAAAGATCACTATAATAGCTTCCGCTTCTCCAGCTACCCTCTGATATTTGCAAATACTCTTTGTCTAGCCATATAAGAGATGTTCTCTCATGATCTTTATGAGAAAATGCTAAATTTTCATCTTCTTTTCCACACGGGTGAAGCACCAGCGAGTATAAGTAAAAATCATCTTTAATATGCTGACCATCTTTATTATATTTGTGTACTTCATAATAAGAGTTATCATTAACAAATTCTGAATCATTATTGAAAAAATCTATAAAGTACGTCATGATGTTAGCCTCTTTTATTAATAAACTACTAATAGTGTAACTAATATTTTTATATAAGTCAATATAAGTTAATTTATTAACTAAAATTTTGGACTAAACTCGCAAGTAACCTGTCATTCCTTACTGGGAAGATTTTCCTGATTTTAACTATTTGTTAATATGTATCAAGATCTTCGCTATTTTATGTTAATATCCTTACATATTTGAGTATAAGTTTCTGTGAGCATTAGTGATCTCCTTTATAAACGTTACAACACTAAGCCATAAAATTTCTCCATCTGCTCACTCCATAGCATCGGTATTTCTCTTAAATCAGCTAGCTTCAAATCTCTTGGTTGCCTCCCATTTACTATATCTTCCTTAATCTTCGGAGCTAAATAATTCAGCCTTAAAATTTGTTGTATACGTCTTGTACCTATATTAATTTTAATGCTCAGCTCCTTCACACTTGCGTATTTTCCTACCACCTTTAGCCTTTATTGGCTTCTCGTAAAATTTCTACTATTTTATCAAATGTTGCCTTTTTTACTCCTGTTAACCTGCGAAATCATCTAACTCTTTTACTGTTTTGTATTTCACCTTTTCCCTCACTCAAAACACATCATTTTTCTTCGCTTTATCCTAGTTTCGAAAGAGGTCTATTTTCTTAACTTGACGCCTATGGTTGAAACCACTATCTTTTTATGTTAAAACTATCATATATACTATAGTATAATAAGCATAGACAGATATAGCTAAGGGATGTTCCATATTATGGCAGAACTTACTTTAGGAGATGTTTTTTATAGGTTTGATGTTATAATTAAAATATGATAAAAACAAGATCAAATTTGAAAAAAAGGTTAAAACAAAAGTTTGTAATGCTTACCTTATTGATAAACGCTTTATTTGTCTCATATTTTCTCATAAAAAACACAGGAAATACTTTTAATCAAATTATAGTCAAAGAAATAAATATAGGAGCTGACAATGAAAAATAAACAGTCGCAAAATAAAAAAGAAAATCTTTACATAACATATTACATAGATGCTTTGGCTTCAGAGAGGTCTGCTACACAAAATACTTTGGAAAGTTATCGTTCAGATTTACACCAACTTGAAAAGTTTTTATTAGAAGGAAGCACTACCTTAGTTGGTGCAAGTAAAGCTAATGTTAAAGATTATTTAAACTTTTTATATACACAAAAAAAATATAAATGTAGCTCCATATCAAGAAAAATGTCTGCTATAAGAAATTTCTATAAGTGCCTATTTAATGACGGAATAATAGACTTTAACCCAGCACCGGTTAATGATAATGAATTAAAAAATCCAAAGGTTTCTCGTCCTTTGCCTAAGTGTTTAAGTATTCAAGAAATATTTTCGCTCATGGAAACAGTAAAAAAACCAGCAAGCGGATCAAATAAAGAGATGAGCAATAAAAGGCTATGTGCAATTTTAGATATCCTTTACTCTTCCGGGATGCGTATTTCTGAACTAATTAATATGAAGTTATGTGAAGTGTCACATTTAGTAAACAGTAACGGTAAAGAAGGCTATATAATAATAAAGGGAAAAAGTGGCAGAGAAAGACAAATCTTTTTTAATGAGCAAGCATTGCAAAGCCTTAAAGATTATTTATCAATTCGTGAAAATCTACTCCCTAACAACAAAAAATCTGATTGGCTATTTCCAGGTGATAAACCTAATAAACCAATTACAAGGCAAAGGATTGGTCAATTAATAAAGGATTTAGCAGGAAAGTGCAATATTGATAAAAATAAAGTCTCTCCACATGTGATTAGGCATTCTTTTGCTACCCATCTACTAAATAGCGGAGCAAATATTGTGTTGATACAGAAAATTCTTGGCCATACTAACCTTTCTACAACACAAATATATACTCATATTGCTAACGAAAAGTTAAAGGACAAATTAGCTAATTCGCATCCTATTACTCAGATAATCAATAATTAAACTTATTGTTTTTAACTTGTAATAAAGTTAAATTTAAATAAATTTATGTGAGTTTGTGATTGCAAGTTTATTGTTTAACTTATTCCTTATATTATGGGAAGTATTCTATACTTTAATTACTCTCCCTGTAATTTTCTTTCCTGAGTGTGTAATAACCATTTTTCTCATCTATTCGGTGAAAGTTGTATTATTCACGCTGCGTTTATTATGTGGCATTAAATATGAAGTGAGGGGAATGGAAAACATTCCTCAGCAACCTTTTATCATTGCATCTAAACACCAATCTCCATTTGAAACATTTATTTTTATACTACTATTTAGAAAAGCAGTTTTTATTTTAAAACGTGAATTGAAATGGATTCCATTCATTGGTTTGCATCTCATGGCACTGAAAATGATTTTTATTAACCGCTCAGATGGTATTAGTTCTATGCGTCATATTATTAAATTAGCAAAAATGCGTATAAAAGAAAATAGAAGCATAATAATATTTCCTGAAGGTACAAGAACGACTATAAACCAAAGTATAAAATATCAACCAGGTATTGCTGCTTTATATAGCGTATTATCTGTTCCTGTATTACCGGTTGCTTTAAACACTGGTTTGTTTTGGCCGAAAAGCATACTTTCTCTGAGAAAGAATCCCGGAAAGGCAGTAATAGAAATATTGCCCCCAATATATCATGGATTAAACAAAAATGAATTCTTGCAAAGTTTAGAAAAAATCATTGAAGAGAGAAGTAGTAGATTAATTGCAGAAAAAACTGATATTGCAAATTAACAAAAAACTTTATAATTAAAAAAAGTACAGGTATTAATATATGGCAAATCATAAGAGTGCTAAAAAAATGATAAAGGTAATAGCAAAACGCACTTTAATAAATAAGATGCGGAAAAGTAAAACTCGTACTGCTATTAGAAAATTGGTCGATACAATCAAGTCTGGTGATAAAGAGAATATTGTCTTAGCATTTCGGAATGCTGAATCCAATTTACACAAATGTGTAAATAAAGGTGTTATTCATAGGAATACTGCTGCACGTAAAATAAGTCGCTTAAATGCAAAAGTAAAAGCATTGATGACAGCATAATATGGTTAATTTAAAGTTAATCGGATTAATATATACTCCTCAATTTGTATATCTTGTATAAAATTTAAGTAGCTTAAGTGATGGATAAAAAAGCATTATTAGAACTAAGTGATGGGTCAAAAATTGAGCTTCCTGTATTAAGCGGAACAATAGGTCCTGACGTATTAAATATTAAGGATCTATATAGGACTACAGGACTATTCACTTATGATCCAGGGTTTGTTTCCACAGCTTCATGTTCTTCTGCAATTACATTCATTGATGGAGATGAAGGAGTTCTGAAATATAGGGGACGTAATATAGCTGATTTAGCAGAAAGTAATAATTTTACTGCTGTGGTTTATTTATTACTCTATGGTGAATTACCCAATTCAGAGCAACACAAAAAATTTCTTCTCAAAATACAAGAATCATCCAAAGTATCAGAGCAAGTTACAAATGTAATCAAAGCATTTCCAAGAACTGCTCATCCTATGTCGATTTTAATTGCATGTTTTGCAAGTTTGTCAGCATCTTACCATGAAAAGCATGGCAACAATATCAATGGTGAAGATTTAGATTTTGGAATTTCTGCAATAGCACAAGTTCCTGCAATTGTTGCAATGATATACAGGCATATCAATGGTCAGGAATTCATAAATGCCAATAATGAATTGAGCTATAGTGAAAATTTCTTAAAGATGATATTTGGTGATGCTGTTGATAACACCCTTTTTGCAAAAGCTCTGGATAAAATATTTACTCTCCATGCCGATCATGAACAGAATGCTTCTACGGCAACTGTCAGATTAGTAGGGTCAGCTGGTTCTAATCTATTTGCAAGCCTTTCTGCAGGAATTGCTACACTTTGGGGTCCAGCACATGGTGGAGCTAATGAGGCAGTTATAAATATGCTGAAGGAGATAGAGCAAAGTGGAGATGTAGATAGATTCATTGAAAAAGCTAAAGATGATAAAGATCCATTTAAACTAATGGGATTTGGACATCGTGTCTATAAAAGCTACGATCCGCGCGCGCGTATATTAAAGGATGCTTGTTATGAGATTCTAAGTAAATTAGAGCAAAATAATGAATTGCTCAAAATTGCAAAAAAAACTTGAAGAAATAGCTTTAAAGGATGAATATTTCATTGTGCGTAAGTTATATCCAAATGTTGATTTTTACTCAGGTATAATAATGAATGCTATCGGTATCCCCTCAAATATGTTCACGCCTATTTTTGCACTTGCAAGAACCACTGGCTGGGTTGCTCAGTGGTATGAAATGATAAACGATAAAGAAACCAAGATTTGTAGGCCAAGGCAGCTCTACCTTGGCGAGTAAAGTTTCATTCATAATTTTTTTGTAACTTCTTTAGAATTTTTCTACTACAGCAAGCAGTAGGGCCAAAACTTTGACCCTACTTAAAGTAAATTTATTCTAAAAAATCTCTTTCACTAACTGGTACATGTGCACGCGATTCTATAGTAGATGATTCAAGTTTTGAATCGGGCAGTTCGTAAAAGGATTCTAAATGAACGCCACTATCTTTATTAGTTTTTTTCACTTCGTCTGATACATTAGATTCTGGTTGCTTACGTTTTGGAGATTGACGTTTCATTGAAAATCTTTTAATAAATAAAGTAGAACCTTCCTCAGGTGAACTATCACTTGAAGAACATGCAGCAGAATCCTTAGGTTTCGGAGGTGTAGTCTCAATACCACTATCTCCACTTGCTCCATCTTTCTCTACTTCAGGAGGGGCAAGAGTTTGTGGTGGTAACTGCATAGCTAGCACACGCGCAGGGTCAATGGATAGCTTATGATCTTTGTTGATTACAGAGCTCTCTATGATCTTATCCATCACACAGTAAGCAATGTCTGGGTTAGCAAAATCTATTCCATACACTCCTTTACTGCCCAATAGAGATTTCTGTGAAGTATGACCTTCAACATTATTTAATACAACCATACCAAACATATTATTAACGCGATCCACTTCTTCTCTTGTTAAATACCTCCCATCATTATTATTATAACTTACAATAGGAATTAAAATTGAATCTTCGTCACTGTCTGAGTAAGAGTCACGCAAAATACGATCAACTGATATGCCTGCTTTACGAAGCAAATCAACTACTGTAAATTTCAGCATGTCAACAGTTTTCACCTCGCCATTGGGAGTATCAAGAGAACGACATATCGATGATACTCTACGCTTTACTATATCTTGAATGAACTTAAGGTTATCAAAAATGCCTTTCTTTAAATATACATGGTTCCCCTCCTCTTCTAAAAAATCCTTAAATTTTTTAGGACTATTTTCATAATTTTCCATATTCGATGAAAATAAGCTTACAAAAGAATTTTGTAATTCTCCATCATCAAAGCCCTTACAGTATAAATAAGATTTTCTGTCAAAGCCCTTGTCGTATATGTTGTCTTCCACATAATCTTCATCAGGATGATCCTCTATAATACTCCCTATTGTGAATCGTATAAGTTCATTAGCTAGCAAATACTTTAGATTACGAACTACCTCTTTTTCCATTGGCACCAAAAATTTATTATCTTTAGTCCATTTCCCTCGATCAAACTTAAAAGGAAAAAACTTTGTATAAAAAAGATCATTGGCAGCACTTTCATCTCCACAAAATTTTTCTACTATACTCTTTCTCATATTGCTCAAGTACTCCTTGCACTGATGAGTATTCATATTTTTCTCAAACGAGAGAACAATATGATCTTGCTTGGAAAGAACACTTCGCTTTACATTTTCTACAGTGAGATTAGTAAAAGCAGTCTCACCAAAAAGAAGAACAGCATTAAACGCTTTTACTAATTCTCGATTTATTTCACTATTTGTATTAGGCATAACGCCACCTCCCTAATTTAAACTAATACAATTACTTACTGCTACCCTGACCACTAGATTGATTTTTCTTTTCTTCCTCCTCACGTTTAATCATGTCTCTAAAATCATCTATTTTCTTTGGATCTATTTTTCTCAGGTCAATCCTTCCTCCTCCTGGAGCAGTATTATCAAATACTCTTTTGCCTGAACCATTGTTACCATGCATATCAACCTCTCAATTAAAATATTATGTAATCAGTATATAAAAAATCAATTATCAGCACAAGTAGTTTTTTAACATAAATTTTATTTACCATTTTTATATCCAGTGTCAAGCACTGAGATGACAATAAAGGGGCTACTTGAATGACACCGAAGAGGCTACTCACATGACACCCTTTTGGTGCATTACGCACTGGCTCCCATCCAAAACGGTGTCATTCCAGTGCTTGACACTGGAATCCAGAAGAAAAAATGGATCCCAGTACTGGGATGACAATAAAGGAGGCACTGGAATGACAAAAGAGGAAGTACTGGGGTAACAACTTTTTTAAACTAAGTTTTCTGGATTCCAGTGCTTGACACTGGGATACAGTAAACTTATTTACTGTATATGAAAAGTTATTATGTTTATATACTTGCAAGTGAACGAAATGGAACTCTATATACAGGTATAACGTCAAATTTGACTAAACGAATTTGGGAACACAAAAGTAAAGCCATCTCTGGTTTCACGTCAAAGTACAATGTTTGTAAACTAGTCTATTTTGAAGAATTTCAAGACATAAATTTAGCAATTAGTAGAGAAAAACTCCTAAAAAGCTGGCAGAGAAAATGGAAAATAGACTTAATTGAAAAAACAAATCAAGAATGGAAAGATTTATATGATGAAATTGTGTCTGGATGACGGTATTTGAGTACACAATTTTATGAATATTGTAATCAAACAGACCAAGAAAGATGTCATGAAAGTAGCTGACATTGGCATCCACTCTTCTTTTTTCCTGGATCCCAGTGTCAAGCACTGGGATGACACCTTTCCTTATGGACTTAAGTCACAACTGTACAAACATTGCAATATGGCACATAATAAACGTTGGCACTGGCTCCCATTCAAGACGGTGTCATTCCAGTGCGTGACGCTGGAATCTAACTTTTACCATAATCATTAGAAAATGTTGTATTTTAACATTACTTTTATATTCCTGAATTTAACTGGATTCCAGTGTCACGCACTGGAATGACAACTTGTTAATATAAACTTTCTAGATTCTAGTGTCACGCACTGGAATGACAACTTGTTAATATAAACCTTCTAGATTCTAGTGTCACGCGCTGATCGAAAGGGCTAACACCCCTTTGGTGCATTACGCACTGATTTCCATTCAAGACGGTGTCATTCCAGCGCGTGACGCTGGAATCCAGAAGAAAAAAATGGATCCCAGTACTGGGATGACAACGAAGGGGTTACTTGAATGACAAAAAGAGAGAGAATCTTTACGATATCTCTCTGCTGACTGAAGTATGATTCTCAACTTCTACATCTCTTAATCCTCCCGGCATTTCCACAGCAGCATTAGACTTAGCAGCTTTTTGCTGATTACCAGCAGAAGATTCTTTTCTTCTAGTTATCTTCTCGAAAGCACCATTCGCTGTGTTTCTCCTAACTCTCCTCCTTGGTGGCTTTTGCTCTTTTTTTGGAGCAGGTGGGCACACAGCTACCTTTGGTTTTTCAGTTTTGTCTTCTCTTTTACTCACTTTTTCCTGTTCCTGTACTTCACTATTTTTGTGGTTTATAACAAATTTAGGTGAAGTGTCCACTAATTTTTCTACAGGCTTTGATAAAAGAGCACGTTCTTGCTTATCTAGAGTGATTGGCATTGGAACTTTGGATGAAAAGTCAAAGAGATGAACTGGTGCGATTTCATTCACTTTTTCTTGACAAACTTCTTTTTCTTTTGTTTTTTCCGCTTTTTTGTCTTCCTTTTTCTCGGTTGCATCTTGCCCTACTACTGCTGCTAAATCAACTGCAAAAATTTCTGTAAACATTGCAATAACAGAGCCAACAAGGAAAATTTGAAGCTTCAACTTTAAATTTTGCAATGCTTGCAAACGTTCTAGTATTGCTATTTCTTCTTCGGGAGATAACCCACCACTAAGTAATTTCTCCTGCAATTCTTTTATCTCTTTGTCTAGCCTTTTATCCCAGCTCAAATCTAAATCTTTTGTGAAGATCTTTTTGACTAATTCCTTAAGCTTATCACGCAAAAACTTAATTATTGAAAGAAGCAGATTTTTCTCTTTCTTCTCTTTGAGCATTTTGTAGACTCTCGGGTCTACATTTACTTCAAAAAGATTAAAGAGGGATTCAAAGAAATTTGCAAATGCTCCTTGATTATCACCAGCAAAGTAATCCTCATCGTCTTTTATCTGTAGCTCTACTTGAGACAATGTTTCATCAACGTAACTCGCAGCCTGACGCTCAAGCTCTATTCTCTTGAGCTCAGCTCTTCTGGCAAGCTCCTCTATGAATCCTTTTAATTCATTGATCTTCTGCTCTGCAGAGAGATCTTGCTCCCTAATTCGACTAATGAAGATTGAACTATCGTCGTTCCCGTTATTGCTTGAAAAATTTTCCATCACTTTTTCTCCCTCAATTGAATTACTGTTTCCGTAGCTACTTAGAAAACTTTTGACCATTTTACCCCTGTATAAAACTCAATTTTACAGCATCAAATATTTAATAAATATTAATCTTAAAATATCAATAAAATTATTGATATTTTTACATTCATGCTATACATAGCTTAACATACACTACATAATCTTTCAAGAACATCTTTCTAGTATAAGACTTTCTTACTTACCCACACACCACCTGCAAAACATACAACAAGAGAACATTATAATATTTGATGTAACATTATGTCAATAATCTAAGAGCATATTGACATGCTAACATATGCCTGAATTGATGCTGAGGTATTCCTTCGCTTGATCAGTTAAAACACGTCCTCTTGGTGTGCGCTTTACAAAGCTGATTTTGATTAAATAAGGTTCTACTGTTTCCTCAATATTGCCAACATCTTCAGATAGCGCAATAGATATAGTGTCAATTCCAATAGGTCCTGAGGTGTTAAACAAAAATCTCAGATAATCCATATCTAATTTATTTAGTCCCATTTTATCTATGCCCAATTTTGATAGTGCAGAGCCGGCAATTTCACAGGTAATTTTTTTATCATCTTTTACTTCAACAAAATCCCTTATTCTTCTGAGTAATCTCAAAGCAATTCTTGGAGTACCACGCGCACGGCAGGCAATTTCCCGTGTAGCATCTTCTTCAATTTCAGCAGAAAGAACTCTTGCACCTCTTTTTATAATATCAACCAGTTCCTCGAAAGAATAAAACTCAAGATGCAAAGGAATGCCAAAACGATCCCTAAGCGGTGCAGAAAGCAGTCCAAGCCGCGTTGTTGCCCCAATCAGTGTAAATGGTGGTAAATCTATTCTTAAAGTGCGTGTAGATGGGCCCTCACCTACTAATATATCCAGGCAAAAGTCTTCCATAGCAGTATATAAAACTTCTTCAATGCTGCGGTTTAATCTATGGATTTCGTCGATAAATAAGACATCTTTTGCATTTAAAGTGGTGAGTACTGCAGCTAAGTCCCCAGCTTTACTAAGCAACGGACCAGAAGTTGCACGAAAACTAACCCTTAACTCCTTAGAGACAATTTGTGCTAAAGTTGTTTTGCCAAGCCCTGGAGGACCATAGAGTAATACGTGATCCAAGGCTTCAGCTCTCGTCTGTGCAGCGTTTATAAACACTTTTAAATTTTGTATTAAGTCTTTTTGCCCGACAAAATCATCAAGTTGCTCAGGCCTGATATTTAAATTGTGTACATCTTCAGAATATTCCTTACTACATGATATTGATTTCATAGTGTTTTAAGCGCCATACGAATAATATCTCTAGTGTCCAAGTTTGGTGATTCATCTTCTATTTTTTTTATCGTATCATAAGCTTTTGTTCTTTCATATCCAAGATTGATCAGAGCTGAAAGGGCATCTTCACTAATTGGATGAAAATTATTGTTATTTATCTCTAATTTACTTACTTTGCCACTCAGCTCAGTGATAATTCGATTTATGAGCTTCGGGCCAAGTCCACTCACCTTAAGTGCTAGTTTATCCTCATTCATAATTGCCAAAAACAGCTGTTCTGGAGTTAGTTTACTCAAAATTGACATTGCGGTTTTATAGCTAACACCACTCACTTTAACTAGTAAACGCAGGCACTGCTGTTCTTCTTTACTTATAAAACCATATAGCTGAGCAACGTTTTCTCTGCTATTTGCATAAGTGTCGATAAGTAATTTTACTCTATTTCCGATTGAACAAGCACTTAAAGTTTTGGCTGAAAGGTATACTATGTGGCCAATATCATTCACATTCAGGATTATATGATCGCTGCACACTTCATCAACTATTCCGCTTAGATTCCCTATCATTTTTAGTATCGTATAAAATTCAGTTTAAATGCTCCTGAATCTTAGGTCAAGCAAACGAACATTATAACAGTAGCTCCTTGACAAATTCCTCCAGCCTTATTATTATGGTGTTAAGGTTCTTTTCGACTCAAAACTTGTTTTTGATCCGCGCGGGTTCAACAATAAAAATTCAGTAAAAAACTTAAGTATCTATTGGCGAAATTATAGCGGCTGCACGTCTTTTTTATTTTTCTACTTCAGCCAAATCGCGCTTATTTTAAGCGTTAGCACATTATTACAGCGCCACTTACAGTGATGTAGAGTCAAAACTTTCTACTCGGGGTTTCTTTTGCCTTTTTCCTATTTAGTAAATTTCTTAATATTTGGATTAATTCAGAGTCCTCAGGAATAACTACAGTTGCAATCATTGCAGACAAGTTTGCAGAAAATCTATTTGAGTATGTTATTCCAGATCAGTATGTGACTGGACCACGAGTTACTCCAGCAGCAGAATTGCGATCTATTGACTAAGTAGTAGAAATTTCTATCTTTGGTAAAATTAAGGTAATTGTTTGCTGTTTGCAAAAATATTTGCATAATTTAAGTAACATTACTTGATAAAAATTAACTATGGAGCTTAATAAGATTGCAGCATCGATTTTACTTTCTGGATTAATAATTATGATGGTAAGTAATGTAGTTGATATGCTCTATAATCCAGAGGATTCTAAAATAGAGCACCAAACAATAGTAGCAACCAGCAATGAGCCTCAGCAAAAAATTGAACAAGTGGCACTTGATATTGGAGCACTCATGCAGAACGCTAGCTTTGAAAAAGGTAAATCAGCAGCAAAAAAATGTATAGCTTGCCATAGTTTTGAGAAAGGTGGAATGAATAAAGTAGGACCAAACTTATGGAACGTGGTTGGAAATAAAAAGGCCCATCTTGGCAGCTCATTCAATTATTCAAAAACACTACTTGAAAAAGGTGGAAAATGGGGGTATGAGGAGCTATTTGCTTTTTTAAAAAATCCAAAAGCCTACATAAAAGGTACACGTATGGCATTTGCAGGCATTTCCAACTCAAAAGAGATTGCAGATTTAGTCAGTTATTTACGCCAATTAAGTGATAGTCCGGTTGCTTTGCCAAGGTAGTATGGGTTATTGTAAATTACTCGATGGAAGTAATGGCCATATAGCATATCGAAAGCTACAAGGAAAGAAAGCTTCTATAGTTTTTTTTGGTGGGTTTGCATCCAATATGGATGGAACTAAAGCAACTGCTATTTACAAATTTTGCCAAGAAAGTGACGTAGCACTTATGCTCTTTGATTATCTTGGCCACGGTAATTCAAGCGGTGACTTCACTAATTATACAATAAGTGATTGGCAAAAAAATTGTGCTAAAGTGATAAGCGAATTAACTAGCAACAAACAAATAATTATAGGTTCAAGTATGGGAGGATGGCTGATGTTGCTCACTGCCCTTCAATTTTCAGAAAAAATTGCAGCATTAATCGGCATATCGTCTGCTCCTGACTTCACTGAAGATTTAATATTTAAGCAATTGTCAGATAAACAAAAAGAAGAGCTGGTCTCTAAAGGTATAATAGATTTTACTTCAGGGCATTGTACATACAAAATAACTAAAAATTTGATCGAAGATGGCAGAAAGAACCTTCTTTTAAACAAAGAAACAATAGATATAAATTGTCCTGTGCGCTTGCTGCATAGCATTAATGATAAAGATGTTCCTTATCAAGTTTCATTAAATTTAGCTGAAAAAATCAAATCAACAGACGTCGAAGTACACTTAATAAAATCAGCAAAACACAACATGTCTGATAATCATTCACTGAAAATTTTATTTAAGACCATCAGAGAATTTTTGCCAGAAGAAATATATAGTTGAAGCAATTTGGTATCTGTTCAGCAAAGTGGCAAAATAGGTAGATAAGATAAATCAAAAAATCAAGAAAAGGCGAGTTTACAACAATCCAAGTGGATTACACTCTCCTTGTAAACAATGTTCGTACAGCTGTGCTTTAACAGTAGGCGTTACTCTTGATCACCTCAACATTTTCTCTTGGCAGTTCTTTAATAAATCGAGAAGTGCGCATTGGTTGCCACTGGTTGTTAATTTCCCTCCTATCTGCACATGAAATGATTAACCTTTCCTTTGCCCTGGTTATGCCAACATATGCGAGTCTCCTTTCTTCTTCTAAAGCTTTACCACTTTTGTCATCAAAAGATCTTTGATGAGGAAATAATCCCTCTTCCCAACCAGGTAGAAACACGCACGGGAATTCAAGTCCTTTGGCTGCATGAAGAGTCATAACATATACGGTGTCATCGTTATTCATATTATCCACTTCCATCACCAGACTTATATGCTCCAAGAAAGTTGTGGCATTATCGAAATTTTTTAAAGATGAGATGAGCTCTTTGACATTTTCTATTCGTGCTAAACCTGTTATTCCTTCATCTTCAAGCATTTCAATATACCCTGATTGATTTGCTATAGTTTTTACAAACTCGTAAAGCGGTTTAATGCTTACCATTTCTTCCCAAGCTTTAATTTTATTTAAAAAATCATTTAGTGAGAGTTTAATTCTTTCGGTTACTTGATCACTATTAACTAATATTTTTGCTGCCTCAAAAAAAGAAATTTTGTTATCCTGAGCAGTCGTGTATATTTTCTTTAGAGTTGTAGCTCCTATGCTTCTCTTTGGCCGATTTACGATCCTTTCAAAAGCTAAGTCATCATTATTGTTTGTAATAAGTCTTAAATATGCGATTATGTCCCTAACTTCCTGACGTTCGTAGAATTTTACGCCACTTATAATCTTATAGGGAATTGAATATTTTATAAAATACTCTTCGAGAACTCTAGTTTGAAAAGTGGCCCTGACCAGCACTGCAATGTCACTAAATCTGTATTTATTGAGCTTTAATATCTGTTCGCTTATGAATCTTGCTTCAGCTTTTCCGTCCCATAATTTTATTAGATTTACCTTTTCCCCTTCAACGTTTATTGTCCACAATTTTTTTTCTAAACGAGTCTTATTGTGATTGATAACATATGACGCAGTTGCAAGTATATGGGATGTTGACCTGTAGTTACACTCCAGTTTAATGGTTTTTGCATTTTTAAAATCATCGGAAAACTTCAAAATATTTTCAACTTCTGCACCACGCCAACTGTATATCGATTGATCGTCATCTCCTACACAACAAATATTTGAGTGCTCTTTTGCAAGGTATTTTAGCCAAAGATATTGTATTGCATTTGTATCTTGATATTCATCTACCATGATATATTTAAACTTGTTTTGGTAGTAGGACAGAATCTCGTTCTTTTGATTAAAAAGTTGTATATTATATAACAATAAGTCACCAAAATCAACAGAGTTAAGGAATTTCAACCTTTCTTGATATTGGTGATAGACTTTGAGTGCAGTTACGTATAATGGCCTAAATGATTGAACATTTTCCACTTCAGACGGCAATAAACACTTCTCTTTCCATTGCTGGATGATATTCATAATGGTCTTACATTTTTCTGATAAGCTATCAGAGCTTATTTCACTCATGATATTTTTTATTACTTGTAATTGATCATCCACACCAATGATTGTGAAATTGGAATTTAAGCCTACAATTTCAGCATGATAACGTAAAATTTTTGCTGCAATTGCGTGAAAAGTGCCAAGCCATGGTATGTTTGTGCCCGTCAGCTCAAGTACCCTTGATGCCATCTCATTTGCCGCTTTATTTGTAAATGTCACTGCTAATATCTCATCAGAATAAGCGTGACCATTTCTAATTATGTGTGCTATTCTTGAAGTAATCGTTCTTGTTTTTCCCGTTCCAGCTCCTGCTAGTATCAAAACTGGCCCATTTACGTTAGTTACAGCTAATTCTTGCTCTGGGTTTAGCAGTGAGAGATAATCGTTCATTGAAGCCCTATAGATTATAACTTCGTAAAGTTAAACCTATGATCTAAATATTGTAAAGGTCTTATTGAACATAACAGTTAACTCACTCAAGTACTAAACATTTAAGCGTAGAATTTTGTATCTATCTTACCTAAGTAGTTGGTATATGCTGAGTAATAACAACTTGATTTGAGTCATTGGCACCAGGACTTCTGCTTATTGGATTGATGGGTGGAGTTTTGAATGGTCTATACGTGCAATTTAGTTCCTCCACTTCTCTTTTTCCAATTATCTCTTTGACTTTAACAGGAGATTCTTCTTGCGGGATATAGTGGTTATGCGTTGCAGGTCGTTCAGTGAGATTTTCATATACTTCTTTCAACCAAGTTCCGATATCATACATAAATCCATACGCTTTTTCTTTAAATTCTCTCAATGATCTACTGAAACTTGCTAGTGTGTTATTAAAGTAAATTGTCATATGATCTCTTGTGGTGTATTGATAACTTTCTCCATCTAGTCTGCTACTTTGTGCATTAGAACTATTGTTGCTTTTGAAATAACCAAATATGTTGTACATTTTGAACTACCGCTGACTATTAATATACATATATTATGTATTAATAAATTAAAGTTGTCAAGAATTTTACTACTTGCACTCTGTAAAGTTTTTGTTGTGTACTTAGAACTTTAAGAAAAATGGACGCCTAAATTTGACAATTGTGAAAATATTAGTTAAAATTATTGTATGTTAAGTATAGTAAATAGGGGAAAATATGCCTACTAACTCTGATGACCAAGGAAAAATATCGCTTGAAGAATTGGAAAGTGCTGTTGTGGACATGTTGCTGTGTGGAGACGGACACAAATTAAAAAGATATGAATCAGGACAAGGTGTTGCAGAGTTATCTAAAAAAAATACCGATATCATAGATAAGTATATTGAATGTGTAGGGAAACCTTCTGAGCAATTTATTAAAACAATTGATGAAACACAAACCCGCTATTTGCTAATACTTGATGACCTTACCCATGATACTATTGAAAAATATGTCAATGAAGGTAAGATAGACATATTAAGAGGGTATATAAAATTTATTGGGAGCTATGTAGAATATATTTCGAAGATTTTGGAGAAATGTAGTAGTTCAGATGGTACGGAGATTGGTAGACGTTTACTTGCAAGAAAACTTGAACGGATAGAAGAAGCTTCAAAACCACAAACAGAAGTGAAGATCAAGACAAGTATCTATAAAACTTATTGTGCTTTAGGTAGTGGTGCGGTGATAGGAGCAGCTATAGCATACCTCGCAGGAGCTGCTGCTTTAACTCCTGTTGTTGCTGTTGCAGTATTTATTGCAGCCACTGTTGTTGGTGCGCTGGTGGGTTATGGTATTGGAAAGTTTTGCGGGAAAGTAAGTGAAGAGAAGCAAAATGATCCTGATATGAGTATGTGTACTGCAATTAAGAATGTACTTACTCCCGAATGTTTAAAATCACAATCGCAAGTTCATCCATAAGGTAGGCATTTAATATTGACTTTACAACAATAGTCACTTTAAATTAGTAACTATTGTTGCAGTTAAAGTATCAATGTCTTTTTTCTTTTATTTTTTTGCAATTCTTAGCATTTTATCTGCTGTTTGTGTAATTAGTGTAAGAAATCCTGTGCATGCAGTATTATTTTTAATTTTCACCTTCGTTAATTCTGCAGTTCTTTTTATTCTCCTTGGAGCTGAATTCATCGCTATGATGGTATTGATAGTATACATCGGTGCGGTTGCAGTGTTGTTTCTCTTTGTAGTTATGATGCTCGATATTGACTACATAAGGTTGCGCCAGGGTTTTGCGAAGCATTTCACTCTTGGTGCTATATTATGTGTTGTGTTTTTTCTGATTATCAGTTTTGTAATCCGCAGCTCAACGCTGAATATAAGTAATGTTATAAACTATAATGCCAATAACGTGAAAGCTATTGGTAATTTGCTCTACACTGACTACATGTACGCTTTTCATCTTTCTGGTATTCTGCTGCTTGTTGCAATTGTTGGTGCAATTGCTCTTACTTTGCAGGACAAGAAAAAAGGAGTTAAAAAACAGAATGTATTAAAGCAATTGACACAATCTTCATCTGTAAAATTGGTTAAGGCTAAATTTGGAAAAGGAGTAGAATGGAAATAGGATTAAATCATTTTCTGATAGTTGCTGCTGTTTTGTTCACTATTGGGGTGTGCGGTATTTTCATTAACCGTAAGAGCATAATCAATATATTATTATCAATAGAAATATTATTGCTGGCGATTAACATCAATTTAGTTGCTTTTTCTGCCTTTATGAATGATATAGTTGGGCAAATTTTTGTGATGTTTGTGTTGACTGTTGCAGCAGCAGAGTCAGGAGTTGGGCTTGCAATATTGGTTGTATATTATAGAAGCCGTGGCAATATAGACGTTGAACAAGTAAATTTAATGAAAGAATAAAAGTATGATGGATATACTGAAATTAATAGTATTTTTGCCACTTTTTGGTTCACTATTTGCAGCACTTTTTAGAAAGGATGCTTTTGGTCAGTTAATTACAACGGCAGGGATTGGAATATCTGCAGTTTTATCTTGGTATGTTTTTCTCACCTTCTCTGAAAACTATCATTTAGTTTTATTTCCTCTATTTTCATTAAGTGTATTAAAAGTAAATTGGGCAATTAGTGTGGATGCTCTCTCATCCTTAATGCTTATTGTTATTACCACCGTTTCACTGGTAGTACATCTCTATTCTATCGGTTATATGGAGCATGATAAAGGGAAGTCGAGGTTTTTTTCTTACCTATCGCTATTTACGTTTTGCATGATTGTGCTGGTTGTAAGCGATAATTTCGTGCAGCTTTTTTTTGGCTGGGAAGGGGTTGGCCTATGTTCTTATTTACTCATAGGATTTTGGTTTCAAAAATATTCTGCAAATAATGCAGCAATTAAAGCATTTGTTGTGAATAGGGTAGGAGACTTTGCACTATTGATTGGAATCTTTCTTATTTATTATACATTTCACTCTTTGAAATTTACTGAAGTTCTTGACACAGCTGATCTTCTTGGCACGCAGAACATTAGGGCATTCTGCTGTGAATTCAAAGTAATTCATATAATATGCATATTACTTTTTATTGGCTGTATGGGTAAATCTGCACAGCTTGGTTTACATGTTTGGTTGCCAGATGCAATGGAAGGGCCAACCCCTGTTTCTGCACTCATTCACGCAGCAACGATGGTAACAGCAGGTATATTTTTAATAGCAAAATGTTCTCCATTGTTTGAGTTATCAAATGTGGCACGAGAATTAATAGTTATTGTTGGTGCACTTACTGCTTTTTTTGCAGCCACCGTTGCGATTACTCAGAACGATATAAAGAAAATAATTGCTTATTCAACCTGCAGTCAACTTGGTTATATGTTCATGGCATGTGGGCTTTCTGCTTACAATGTTGCTATTTTTCATTTAATGACACACGCTTTTTTTTAAAGCTCTACTATTTCTTGGTGCTGGCAATGTGATTCATGCAATGCATCATGAGCAAAACATTCAGAAAATGGGAAATTGCTGGAAGAAAATCCCTTGCACTTACGCTCTCATGTGGATTGGGTCTCTTGCGCTTTCTGGAATATTTCCATTTGCAGGTTTTTATTCAAAAGACTTGATAATTGAACATGCTTATAGCACGGATAGCTTTGCTTTTGTAATAAGCTTAGTTGTTGCATTCTTCACAGCGTTTTACTCTTGGAGGTTATTGCTTCTTGTGTTCCATAGCCAAAAACAAAGTAAAATTAATATACATGAGGCACCAAAGATTATGCTTATACCATTACTGATACTTGCTTTTGGTTCGGTATTTTCTGGAGTGTGGGGAGCAAATATTTTGAACATAACTAGTAATGCGTTTTGGAAATCAAGTTTAGTAGTTATTGATGAGCATGGAGTTCATAATTTCTTTATAAAATTACTACCAACCTTGGCAAGCCTAAGTGGAATAGCACTTGCGTACCTAATTTACCAATATCAAGTAATTAGGCAAATTAAGAGTAAATTTTTACTTAAGTTTTTGCAGAATAAATGGTACTTTGATGAGGTGTATGAGTTTGTTATAATTGCACCGATAAGGTTTATATCTAGGCTTCTATGGAAGTTTGATGTTAAGGCTATTGATTCATTTGGACCAAATGGTGTTGTAAGGTTGGTTAATGAATGTTCAAAAAGTTCTATAAAGTTACAAACTGGTTATATATTTGATTATGCATTTATTATGTTTGTTACTTTAATAATCGGTGCTTTATATATTATTGGATTTAAATAGAAGGTGTTGTTACTTAGTATATTCTTGCTTCCACTGATAGGAGCGTTGATTTTATCCTCGATCAGGATTAATCATCAATCTATACACCTAAGATTCCTTGCCCTATTTTTGGCTGTACTTCCATTTTTGCTTAGCATTGTAGCTTGTATAGAATTTGATTATAACGATGCGGACTTTCAGTTTGTCAGCTATCCAATCAAGAATGTAGGAATAGGGGTGGATGGTATATCGTTGCTTTTCCTTCTGCTTACGACCTTCTTGTTTGTTATTTGTATGCTCTATAATTGCAAAATGAGTTATACGACCCTAAAAGCCTATATGGCATTATTTCTACTGCTTGAGAGTTTTGTAGTCGGTTTTTTCGTTTCACTGAATGCTATAAGCTTTTATGTGTTTTTTGAAGCTGTTTTAATACCAATGTTCTTTATTATTGGCATCTGGGGAGGGAAGCAAAGGGTATATGCGACGTTTAAGTTATTTCTTTATACATTAACTGGCTCATTATTATTTCTACTTGGGTTGGTATACATCTATAGTGTTTTTGGAACGTTTAATATACAAGAATTAGCTACATTAGTGTCAAGCCTTGATCTTGAAGTGCAGTCATTGCTGTGGATTACATTTTTTATTTCCTTTGCAATAAAAGTTCCAATGTTTCCATTTCACACTTGGCTTCCTGATGCGCATGTGCAATCACCAACTTCTGGATCTGTGATTTTAGCTGGCTTGCTTATTAAAATGGGGGGATATGGATTTCTAAGGTTTTCTATTCCAATGCTTCCTCAGGCAAGTTTGTATTTTTCAAATTTCGTTGTTATGCTGAGCATTATTGCGGTGATATATGCTTCTCTAGTTGCGTTTGCTCAAGATGATATAAAGAAGTTAATAGCTTATTCTTCAATAGCACATATGGGGATCGTTACTGCTGGCCTCTTTTCATTTTGTGAGGAAGGAGTACTCGGCGCTATATTTCAAATGATTAGTCATGGCCTTATTTCTGCTGCTTTATTTTTATGTGTTGGAATGCTATATACTCGAACTGGAACTTTGGAGATTGCAAAGTATTTTGGCATAGTAAACACAATGCCAAAATTTGGTTTTATGTTCATTTTATTTTCAATGGCTTCAATAGGGCTACCTGGAACATCTGGGTTCGCAGGTGAGTTTTTGGCTATGGTTGGGATATTTAAGAGCATAGGGTTTTTTACAGGATTTATCGCACTTGGCACTATTTTAAGCGCAGTTTATATGCTGAATTTATGTAAGCAAATAATATGGGGGGTTAGCTATTCTAAATTATTAAATAACCGCTTGGATAGCATAGAATTTTCTGTCTTAATTCTGCTTGCAGTGTTTGTTATTTTGCTTGGATTCTACCCAACCCTTGCACTGAATTATTTGAAGCCATGTATGGCAAACTTGTTAGTCAAATATAATGCGCTATGAATTATATACAGATATTGCCGGAAACGTTCTCTATTATCTCCTCGTTAGTGTTGCTGCTGCTTGGGATTATATTTAACCGCAGAACTATCAACTTATTAGCACTTGGCTGCACAGTGGTAACTTTGATTATTTTAATTATTTCGGCAGAAAACAATGAAATTTTTCTCTTTAATTCGTTGTTAAAACTCAATTTATACATCAGGTCAGCCCAAGGGTTAATTCTCAGCACAGGAATTTTAATACTTTTGATGCTGAATTTATCAAAATATGACTATAAATATGAATTTTCAATACTGATTCTTTTTGCGCTATTTGGCATGATAACTTTGGTTTCAGCAAATAGTCTGATTTCTTTTTATTTAGCTTTTGAGTTGATGAGTATATCTTTGTATGTTCTTGCGAGCTTTAATAAAGATTCAGCTTATTCATGTGAAGCAGGAGTGAAATATTTTACACTTAGTGCACTATCTTCCTGCATTATGCTATATGGAATGTCGCTGCTTTATGGATATACAGGACAAGTCAATTTCTCTGAGCTCTGTTCATTCTTGCAAAACCATCAGATAACTTATGGAATAGTTTTTGGGTTAGTTTTTATCCTTATTGGTTTGTGTTTCAAGCTTGCTATTGCTCCTTTTCATATGTGGGCTCCAGATGTCTATCAAGGTGCACCTACCATAGTAACTGCGTTTTTTTCTACGGCCCCAAAAGCTGCACTTGTAACATTTTTAATTCGATTGATGAATGAAGAGTTAGTAAATGTAAAAAGTTATGTTCAGCCTATTTTCTTATACGTTTCAGCATTGTCTGTGCTTATCTCAGCTTTTGGGGCCTTGCGTCAGCAAAACTTAAAAAGGCTGCTTGCTTACAGTTCAATTGGTCACATTGGTTTTATATTTGCTTCACTTTCTATTTTTACACAAGCAGGAACAGATAGTGCCTTAATGTATCTGGTGATATATATCATCACAAGCATAGGGCTATTCTCATATCTCGTACAAATTGACGATGACGATTGTGATATTGCAAATTTATCTGGTATAGGGAAGAAACACCCAATTGTAGCATTTCATCTTTCTGTACTGTTACTCTCGATGTCGGGAATACCTCCACTTGCAGGTTTTATCGCTAAATTTTTTATATTCAAAAGTTTAATAAATTCTGGCTTTATCAGCCTGTCCTTGATTCTTGTGGTGGCGAGTGTTATATCGTGTTACTATTATCTAAATATCATAAAAACTATGTATTTTGATAAAGCTAGTGGTAATAAGGTTGCTTATTCTAAGGGTCTATTCATTATCACTTCGGTGGCTTCACTGATCAATCTCGTTCTTTTCTTGTACGTTTTACTCACTCATTGAACTAAAGGGCTGACAAGGTGATCCCTGAGGGCTTTCATATTCATCATTACAAAGAAGTTTCAAGCACTAATAAAGAAGCGTTGGATTTAATTGATAAAGGAATATCAAATGAAACTGTCATTATTGCTGATAAACAAATAAAGGGTAGAGGGCGCACTGGAAAAAGCTGGATTTCTCCAGAGGGCAATTTTTATGCAAGTTTAATCATAGATCTCTTGCATAATCATTCTGGTGTCATTCCAATGCTGGATTCCAGCGTCACGCGCTGGAATGACAAAGAAAATTTAAGCAAATTAACAGAATTGACTTTTGTTACTGCTCTTGCTGTTGGAAATACTATACTGTCATTTATAAATGGTCTAAATCTCCAGTATAAGTGGCCAAATGATGTCCTTATTGATGGCAAGAAAATAAGCGGAATATTGCTTGAAAAAAGATCTAATTCGAATTGGCTCATTATAGGAATTGGAATTAATGTCAATCATGCACCACTTCCAGGAACAACGTGCATTAGCAATTATGGTGAGTCTGTGTCTAATATAGATCTACTAAAAAAATTAATAATAAATTTTAATCAGCTAAGAAAGCAATGGCTGTTTGATGGGTTTCATGCTATAAGAGAAATGTGGCTCACAAGAGCATTTAAGCTGAATAAGCAAATCAGTGTAAAGTTAGCTGACAAATTGTATGAAGGAATTTTTGCTGATATAGATAAAAGTGGTAAATTGGTGTTGCAGCAAAAGGATGGAAGCTTAATTTATTTTGATGCAGGTGAGTTATTTATTGATAATGCATTATGAATACATATGTAATTTTTGCTTACCTTATTAGTTTCACGCTGATTGCTGGAGAGCTAATTTTTACCATTTCTTGCTATACTAAAAGTAAAAAAATTCTAGAAAGCCTGAAAGATAATAATGAAGAAGAAACATAAGCGATTACTTATAACTTCAGGAATTTTCTGCTTTTTAAGCTGCATAGTCTTTTTTATTTTAACGACGCTCAAAGAAAATATCTCATTTTTCTATACAGTAAGTGAGGCAATAGTTTTACCAAATAGTCAAAAGCCAATCCGTGTTGGTGGAATGGTTGTTGAAAATAGCGTGATACGCAACGAAAGTGAAGTGATTTTTCAAATGACAGATTTTAACAAAAGCGTTGTGGTAAAATACCAGGGAATACTTCCACCAATATTTTCAGAAAAAAGTGGTGTTGTTGTGCAAGGTAAAATGTTTGATAATAGTACCTTTCTTGCAGATACGGTATTTGCAAAACATGATGAGAACTATATGCCGAAAGTTTTAAAATAGATTCCTTAACCTAGCTGTATTGAAATGGTATGTGAAAGAAAGCAACAGCCTGATATCAGGCTATTACCTTTTTTATTAAAGCAATCCGTTCTCTTCACCAGTAATATGGAGTAATGGAGGAGCTTCTCCAATATCTGGAATCGAATTCCTAAGATCTGCAAGTTCACTGTCTATACTACTTGTCTTGCTGCCTATACTATCTATGGTTGATGATAATTGTGTTATTATACCACTTTGAATTGCACTATCCATATTTTCGTCATACTTATTAATGCTGTTCATCAAGCCATCATAAAAATTTTTAAGGTGCTTTATGGTCAATATAATTTGTGGCATCTTATCAATCTCTTCTTGTATCATATCTTTAGTTATATCAAATTCTTCCTTTGTTTTACCACTGACAATCTTCTTTATTACTGGCTTTTCAAAGCTTGGTTTATCAAACTTCGGCTTCTGAAGTTGCAATGCATTATTTGATTCAACTTCTTCACTAGAATATAATTTTATATTTTTATTCATAATAGTTACCTCCTATAAAAAAACTACTTATCTTTATAAATCACTACTATACAAATAACAGTGAATCATTATTAATGTCTACTATTGTGAAGTCAGGAGCCTGTCCAATGTCTGGCATATCGTCCTTGATTTGCTTGAGCATCTCAATCATTTCCTTGTTCTGTTTACTCTGCTCTTCAAGTTCCCCTTTTAATGCATCAATAATAGCTTTGGACTGATCCTTACTGCCAAGATCACCAATCACAGCTGTCACTTTCTCATAAGGCAGTTTATGAATAATATCTTTAAGCTCTTCTGCACCTACGTTATCCAAAAGTTCTTTAAACTGTTCATTAGACATGTTGCGAGCAAAAGCTTGAAGTTTTTCTGGATTATCAACTAAAGACTTAATAATAATCTGAATCTTATTAGAATCAGTTAAATCCTGAGCAATTGCTTCAAGTTTCTCATGATCAAGCTTATTAACTAAGTCTTTCAGTTGGTCTTCTTGCAGACTATTTACTAAAGCTTTCAACTGATCACCTTCTAATTCTTTGGAGAGTATTGTCAAGTGGTGCTCAGCCAAGTCTTTTGCAAGCACTGTAAATTGTTCGTCATTTAAAGTTTTAATAAGTGCTTTGAACTGATCCACTTTTAAGTGAGGTAAAATTTCTTTTACTTGCTCTGGATTTAATTCTCTAACTAGAGCTTCAAGCTGAGCATCATTTAAAATAGGAACAATTATTTGTAATTTTTCTGGATTTAATTCCTGAGCGAGAGTGTGCAATTGGTGGTCAGTTAGATGATCCACTAAAGCTCGAAGTTGGTTATCTGTCAAGTTCCCTACTAATACCTGTAATTGATCACTATTAAGAGTATTGGCAAGAGTCTCCAACTGATTGTGTGTTAGATTCTCAACAAAAACTTCGGCAAACGTCTTTGATAATATTATATGATCTGGTATTGTAGATAATATATCTTTTATTACATCTTTCCTAAAATGCCATTCAATATATTGGAGTGCCTGATTGTCAGGTGAGTCAATAATATTTCCTTGATCGTCGGAGAAATAACATTTGTAGCCGTTATCTAACTCTTCCCATGTTAAATATTGATATTCCACTGGTTGTGCCTTAAGAACGTGAATATACATTGTGACATGATCAGAAAGTTTTGATACTTCGTAGTCAATTGATATCTTCATTAATTTATCATTCAGATATACGAAAGAATGCAAGTTATTTCCATAATCGAGCTTAGCGTTTCTAAACGGCACGAATGAAAATTTACAATTTGTGATTAGACCTTCTTCTTTATCACAACGGTAAGATATGTTTTTCAAATCTTTTCCATTCTCCTTTACGCATGGAATAATTGTAAAAAGACCATCTTCTAAAGCGTTGCAAAATTTTATAGGTAAGGTTAGTACTTTATCTTTTTTACCGTCCAATGGAGTACACATAATTTTTTTTAAATTACTCCAGGTTAACTCTTCACCATGTACTGAGCCTTGAAATATCCGCATTCTAGTCTCGTTCAATATTTCTTGTCCAGGTAAAACTTTAAAAACACGTTTTTTCCCTATCATAAGTATTGTCTAATAAATTTAATTATAGTTGTTCTAACATTTATTGATTAATTTATGATTAAGTTAATATATACTGAAATTATAATAATAGATATCACTAGAGAATTAGTATAAAACCCCGATGAACTAAATAGACTGACTTTATGGTATGTTGAAACCTATATTGGTGGAGGCAAGCGGGATCGAACCGCTGACCTTCTGCGTGCAAAACAGATGCTCTACCAGCTGAGCTATACCCCCACTTGCTTAAAGCATAAATCACTCAGGCTGAAATGCAAGAAATATTTATCTATTGCTAAATAATTAACAAGTTCTGCAGTTATGTATAATTCGCTATCTTTTTGTCTTTTCAGATTTGTAATCACTCTATAAGCTTTCCAAAATGAATCTGTAAATTGAAATTTAACAAGAAGTTTTCCTTCAAAAATTCTTAATTAAATTATCACTAACGCAGTATATTTATTTAACCACACATGAAAATTTTAGTTTGATTAAAATGGATAAAAACTATATTACTGTTTAGTACAGTTGAAAAATAAAATGATCCCGTAGCTCAGCCGGTAGAGCAACTGACTTTTAATCAGTGGGTCACGCGTTCGAATCGCGTCGGGATCACTCACAAACTTTTGAAAAACATGCTAAAAGAACAAGACAAAATATTCACCAACCTAAATGGTAAAGAAATTCCACTACTTGAGGGTGCAAAAAAACGTGGTAGCTGGCAAAAAACAAAGGAGTTACTAAATTTAGGATCAGAAAAGATCATTGATGAAGTAAAAAAATCTGGCTTAAGAGGTCGAGGGGGTGCAGGATTTCCCACTGGCCTTAAGTGGAGCTTTATGCCCAAAAATCCTCCAAAAGCATATTTAGTAGTCAATGCAGATGAGTCAGAACCTGGTACATGTAAAGATAGAGATATATTACGATATGAGCCACATAAGTTACTTGAAGGAATTCTCCTGGCCGGCAAAGCGATCAGCGCGTCAGTTGCGTATATTTATATCAGGGGTGAATTTTATAATGAATATTTAGTTCTAAAAGAAGCACTTAAGGACGCCTATAAAGAAAATTTAATTGGAAAAAATGCCTGCAAATCAGGTTATGATCTTGATGTGTTTATCCATAGGGGTGCAGGAGCTTACATATGTGGGGAAGAAACAGCTCAACTCGAATCAATTGAAGGAAAAAAGGGCTTTCCTCGCATGAAACCTCCATTTCCTGCAGGTGTTGGACTTTTTGGCTGTCCAACCACAATAAACAACGTTGAAACTATAGCCATGGTTCCAGATATTCTAAATCGCGGAGGAGAATGGTTTGCATCTCTTGGTAAACCAAATAATACTGGTACTAAGATTTTTTGTATTTCAGGACATGTAAACAACCCGTGTAATGTTGAAGAAGAGCTCGGAATTCCACTACGTGAATTGATTGAAAAATACGCAGGTGGAGTGCGAGGAAGTTGGGATAATTTACTTGCTGTAATACCTGGTGGGTCTTCAGTGCCATTAATTCCAAAATCTATATGCGATACTATTGAAATGGATTTTGATTCATTAAAAGCTGCACAATCAGGGCTTGGTACTGCTGCTGTAATAGTGATGGATAAATCAACTGATATAATAGCTGCAATAGAGAGATTATCACATTTCTATATGCATGAGTCCTGTGGGCAATGTACACCATGTCGTGAAGGTACTGGATGGATGTGGAGAATTATGAGAAGAATGGTAGCAGGAAATATTAAACCTGGTGAAGTAGATAAGCTACTTGACCTTACAACTCAAATAGAAGGACATACAATTTGTGCGCTTGGCGATGCTGCAGCTTGGCCAGTGCAAGGGCTAATCAGACATTTTCGTCATGTAATTGAAGATAGGGCAGTAACTTAACTTATACTTTTAAGTCGTTTTACTACTTAGCAACCAGAGTTAAAAAATATTGATTTCCTTCCCTTTTTGGCGCTAGCTCTACCTTTGCAATGTCTTCAGTATCTCTAATTAATCGTTCTAATTTTTCCAACCCGACCTCAGTATTTGTAAGTTCTCTACCTCTAAACCTCATTGTCGCCTTAACTTTATGACCATGTGTAAGAAAATCCTTTGCTTGACGCAACTTTGTTTCATAATCGTGATCACCTATATTAGGACCTATCTTAATTTCCTTTGTAGTTAATGTTTTTTGTTTCTTTTTTGCTTCACTTGCTTTCTTTTTTATATCATACTTTTGTTTGCTATAATCAAGTATTTTACATACTGGAGGGATTGAATCAGGTGCGATTTCTACCAAGTCTAAATTGACACTTTGTGCAGATTCTAAAGCTCGTTCTATTGGAACGACTCCGATCATTTCACCATTATGATCAACTAAGCGTACTTCCTTAGCTGTGATGAGTTCATTAATTCTGTTTTTATTGTTCTTTTTAACTTGCAAATTTTAGCTCCATTAACTCAAATTAATACTTTTTAACAGCAATTCAGTAGCCTTTTCCAAAGAAAAAGACTCCTGTTTTTTCGATCCCAAATTTCTCACTGACACAGTTTCGTTTGCAACTTCATTTTTGCCTATGATCCATAATATAGGCACCTTATTTGAACTATGCAAGCGTATCTTATAACTAATTTTTTCATTGGTCAAATCGGTCTTAACTCTCACACCTTGTTCTTTTAAAATATTGCTAATTTCTGTGGCGTAATCGTCAGCCTCATTTGTAATGGTCAGAATAGCAAGCTGTGTTGGAGCAAGCCACAGTGGAAATTTTCCTGCATAATGCTCTATTAGAATTCCAATAAAACGTTCAAAAGCTCCAAGAATTGCTCTATGTATCATAACAGGGTAGTGCTTTTGCCCATCTGCTCCTATATAAAAAGCTCCGAGCCGCTCTGGTAAAATCAAATCAACCTGTAACGTACCACACTGCCAGCTTCTTCCTATTGCGTCCTTTAGAACAAATTCTAACTTGGGACCATAAAACGCACCTTCACCTGGACTTGGTTCATAACTTAAGCCCGCTTCTTTAACGGCTTCAAGCAGCGCTTTTTCAGCCCTATCCCACACTTCATCTGTCCCAGCTCTCACATTTGGACGGTCTGAAAATTTTACAGAAATTTCATTGAACCCAAGCTCTGAATATACTTCTTTTAAAAGGTCACAAAACTTTACAGTCTCAGAATTAACTTGTTCTTCTATACAAAAAATGTGTGCATCATCTTGCGTAAAACCACGCACTCGCATTAGTCCGTGCAATGAGCCTGAGCTTTCATTCCTATGACATGTGCCAAACTCTGCCATACGTATTGGTAAATCGCGATAACTCCTCGTGTGAGAGTTAAAAATCTGCACATGACAAGGACAATTCATAGGCTTTATTGCTAACTTTTTATTTTCAGACTCGTCAACAACGAACATATTTTCACGAAATTTTTCCCAGTGCCCCGACTTTTCCCACAGCTCTTTGCCTACTAAAATAGGAGTTTTGACTTCAAAATAACCATTGTTTATTAATTTTTTTCTGATGTAAGACTCAAGAACATTATATAAAGTATATCCTTGTTCATGCCAAAAAATCTGCCCGACAGCTTCTTCTTGGATGTGAAATAAATCCATATCCTTGGCAATTTTGCGGTGATCACGTTTCTCTGCTTCTTTGAGATGTTCAAGATAAGCGTTTAATTCATCCTTATTTCTCCACGCGGTGCCATATATTCTTTGCAACATTGGACCCTTAGAATCACCATGCCAGTATGCACCCGCTACTTTCATAAGTTTAAACGCTTTAACTCTGCCAGTTGATGGTGAGTGCGGACCACGACATAGGTCTACAAAATCACCTTGCTTATAGACGGTCAAGTCTTGATCTTCTGGTATAGAGGATATAATCTCAACCTTGTATTTTTCGCCTATACCACTAAAGAAATCAATTGCCTGCTTACGAGTCCAAACTTTTCGGACGAATCTGTGGTTACTTTTTATAATTTCCTTCATTTTTTTTTCTATTGCAGCAAGATCGTCCGTGGTAAAGGCACGATCTGTAGCAAAATCATAGTAGAAACCATCCTGAATTGTTGGCCCAATAGTAATCTGAGTATTAGGAAAGAGTTCTTTCACTGCCTGAGCCATTATATGAGCAGCATCGTGTCTTATTATGTCCAAACCCACTTCGTCACTGAGCTGTATTACCTCTATCTCTGTGTCAGATTCAATTTCACGTGAGAGATCATATAACTCACCATTTACCTTCAGGGCAATTGCTTCCTTCAAAACATCCGGTTGTAATATATTAAAACCAGTAACTCTACCACTGTATTCTTTTACTTTTTGTTCAGTTGAAAAGGTAACTTTTATCATTCATCAGACCTTTTGTCATCCCAGTGCTTGACACTGGGATCCATGTTTCTTTTTTTTCTAGATTCCAGCGTCACGCGCTGGGATGACACCAAAAGGTGAGCTACTGATCTTTCACTTAAATAACAGTTGTACAAGAGATCTATTACATACTTGCTGTAAGAAATTTTAATTGTTGACATACCTAGTTAATAATACGGCCTATTCTTTTTCAATCTGAGTGCAATTGCATCCTCCCAAATTTCACCATTACGAAATAATTTTTCCTTATTATACATTAACTCTTCTCTTGTTTCTGTGGCAAATTCAAAATTAGGACCCTCCACAATTGCATCAACTGGACATGCCTCTTGGCAAAGTCCGCAGTATATGCATTTTGTCATATCAATATCATAGCGTGTAGTGCGGCGACTACCGTCTTCTCTTTCCTCTGCTTCAATAACTATTGCTTGAGCAGGGCAGATAACTTCGCATAACTTACAAGCTATGCATCGTTCTTCACCGTTTGGATACCTACGCAACGCATGCTCACCACGAAACCTTGGACTTAAAGGGCCCTTCTCCATAGGATACCTCAAAGTAACCTTTGGTTTGAACATATATTTTAATGTGATAGCAAACCCTTTAATTAACTCTACAAAAGACCAATACCAAGCTAATTTCTTTAGCATAAAATGTCTAAAACCTGCATTTATAACTATAATGTATATTGTCAATTTTCAAAATAAATATTTTCATCTGGATGACTTTTGTAGTTTTTCTATACAATATATTTACTAATACTGCATTAATATGAATAAGCAATATAAGTAAAAATTTTTTAGATTAGGTATTTTAAATTGCTAAATAGTTTATATGAATAATGACAAACACAAATGAAACTATTTTCGCTTTATCGACCGTATTTGGTAAGTCAGGAGTTGCAGTAATCAGAATTTCAGGCAACTACGCGCTTAAAGCTTTGAATCATTTTCATATTAAGAAAGAAATTAAACCAAGGTTTGCTACTTTAGTTGATCTATATGATGATTCCAATCAATTGATAGATAATGGAATAATCATCTATTTCCCTGCTCCAAACAGTTTTACTGGCGAGGATGTTATAGAGTTACAAGTGCATGGAAGCAAGGCAGTCGTAAAAATCATCTTGGAGGAATTATCAAAAATTTTCGTTATGGCCAGGCCTGGAGAATTCTCACTTAGGGCTTTTCTAAATAGTAAATTTGACTTAACGCAAATAGAAGGAATTGCAGACTTAATTGATGCTGAGACAAAAATGCAAGCTAAACAAGCGATTAAGCAGATATCAGGAGAATTGGAGAGACTATACAGCAATTGGAAGCAAAGATTGATAACGATACAATCCAAAATCGAAGCGTATATAGACTTTCCAGAAGATATTTGGGCAGAAAAAAATGAATTAGAAAAAATTAGTAATGAAGTGCAAGCTCTTGTGCGGTTGATACGAGAGCATTTAAATGATAATAGACGGGGTGAAAGGTTGCGTGAGGGTTTACATATTGTAATAACTGGTGAACCAAATGTCGGTAAATCAACGCTGTTTAATTTCTTAGCCAAGCGTGATATTGCTATTGTTTCTGAATATGCAGGCACAACAAGAGACGTGCTTGAAGCTCATATTGACATTGGCGGATACCCAATCATTCTCTCTGATACTGCTGGAATTCGTGAGAGTTCAGATCCAATAGAATCAGAAGGTATAAGTCGAGCGAAAAAGAGGTCTTGTGAAGCTGATTTAAGAATAGAACTATTTCCTTTTGAACAACGACATGATGTCAATTATCAAGCCACAGGCAATATACCATCTGTTGTACCAGTACAACTATGCAAATATTGTAATCAACAAACGGTGTCATCCCAGTGCGTGACACTGGGATCCAGATATAAAAATACTTGCAAATTATGCAATAGACAATGGATTCTGGAAACATGTGCTGAAAACAATGTTCATGATGAGATAAGCTGGATTCCAGTGTCAGCTACTTGCATGACATCAGACCAAAATGATACTATTTATGTATTGAGCAAAGCTGACAATGCAGTTAGTGAAAAAAATATACTGGTTGGCGGTGTAGATTTTCTACCTATTTCTATTCTAAAGGGAATAGGTACAAACAAATTGATCTCTCTTATAAAAGAGAAGGCAGAGGAAAAATTTGGGCATGATAGAGACACTCCTGTAATTACTCGGCAAAGACATAGGGGTCACATGCAGAAGGCGCTAGAACATTTACAACGTTTTAATATCGATAATCCAATTGAGTTGATATCTGAAGATTTGAGGCTTGCTGCATTTGAACTTGGTGCAGTAATTGGAATTATTAATGTTGAGGAAATATTGGATAGTGTGTTTAGCAGTTTTTGTGTAGGTAAGTAAGATTTTTATAGATTGCTTGAAATTAAATATTGTGGTAAAAAAGAGGTGGACGGATGGCCGAGCGGTTTAAGGCACCAGTCTTGAAAACTGACGTACGGAAACGTACCATGGGTTCGAATCCCATTCCGTCCGCACTTACTTCTCAGACTCATGATGTTAGTTAATTTTTAGAGCTTATTTAGATGGTTCGTAACGCTGTAAATCTTATCTAATCTAGCTACGTCTTTTTAAAATACATCCCTTTGTAAATTGACCTTATTAGCGAAGAAAGCTAATATCTATAAATAGATTACCATCTGAATATGGAAACCGATATAGTAATAATAGGTGCAGGGCCTGTTGGAATATTCACTGCTTTTCAAGCGGGAATGCTTGATATGAGATGTCATATAATAGATATTTTGGATCAAGTAGGAGGACAATGCACAGCTCTTTACCCAGAAAAGCCAATATATGATATACCTGGTTATCCTGTAATTACTGCCCAAAAATTAATTGAGCAACTAATGGAGCAAGCTTCACCATTTGAGCCCGCTTACCATTTAAATCAAAAAGTGGAAAAGATTTCAAATAACGAAGGTGAAAACTTTACTGTCATAACGAGCATAGGTACAGAGGTAAAATGTAAGGCTGTTATCATTGCTGCAGGTAACGGAATGTTTGAACCTAACCGTCCACCCTTAAGTGATATATTAGAATATGAAAATAAATCTGTATTTTACAGTGTAAATAAAATTTCTGATTTTCAGGACAAAACTATAGTCATTGCAGGGGGGGGTGATTCTGCGGCTGATTGGACCGTAGAACTTTCTAAAATTGCAAAGAAAATTTATGTGATACATAGAAGAAAGGAATTTCGCTGCACTCCTGAAACTAGAAATAAATTAGAATCACTTGAAATTGATGGAAAAATAGAACTTGTAGTACCATATCAATTACATGAACTAGCCGGAAATGACGGGCAGTTGATTGCAGTGATAGTAAAAAACATTGCCTCTAAGGAAGAAAAAGAAATATCCGCTGATTTTTTGCTGCCATTTTTTGGATTATCAATGAATCTTGGTCCAATAAACAATTGGGGTATACAGTTAGAACATAGCCGCATAATTGTCGACCCAGCTACACTTAGAACCAGTAGAGATAGGATATATGCAATCGGAGATATAGCTACTTATTCAGGCAAACTCAAGTTGATACTAAATGGTTTTGCTGAGAGCGCAATGGCTTGTTATGACATATACAAAGTAATTCACAACTCTCCAGTTAACTTTCAATATTCAACTTCAAAGGGAATTCATGGAAATTAAAGAGTAAGGACATGCATGAACCTGCATGCAGTTACCTCAAGCATAAGGGAATACAAACGAAAAAGATTACTTTACAAACCTCATCAGTCTCCTTATCATGACAATAAGAGTATTTATCCTTGTTTTTGATACGCGCGGTCTCAACGACAAAATTCAGTAAAAAACTCAGACATTTATTGGCAAATTACATAAAATTATAGCGGCTGCATGTCTTTTTTATTTTTTCTACATTCAGCCAAAACGCGCTTATTTTAAGCGTTAGCACATTATTATAATGCCAATTTAAATTATTATAGGGTCAAAACTCGTTACACGGGGATTCTTTTGCCTTTTTTTCGCTTGGTAAAATTTTTAATATTTATAGCTAAAGTAATTTTAGAGAGGTGTTATGTAAGTAGCTGACACACAGCTGTACGAGCATTCATTTTTGAAGGTAAATTGCATAGCAAAGGTGTCATCCCAGTGCTTGACACTGGGATCCATCTCTTAATACAGCCTCATCAAAAATGTTGTGTTTTAACATAAAATTAGCTGCTTCTATGCTCATAAACTTAATATCCAATCAAATTTTCTGGATTCCAGTGGCTTTGTTGCATCACTCAAGAGAAAAGAACTGGCAGTTACTGACAAAATTCATTATAGAATAGCCATTTAACCATTGAAGAAAAAATATGCCACAGCAAATGAAAGTCAGTAACTGCAATGAATATAACAAATTTCTCCAAGAAAGAGGAAATATTTTTCATTTTATTAATAGAAAATTGGTACGAACATGGTCCAAAAGTGTTCGGTGGCAACAATATTTACAGTGATAAAGTTGTGATTTTAGTGCATATAGTCGCTAGTCTCTTTAGAATTGGCTTAAGACAAACGGTAGGGTTTATAAAAGGATATTTGCAGCAAGTAGGAAAAGGCTTAGCAGTCATTAGCTATTCGCAGGCTTCAAGAAGGTTTAAAAAACTCAATATTAAGATCAATGATTGCAGAGTTGACAAAAACAATATGGAAGATATTGAAATTGCCATAGACAGTACAAGTATCAGTATTTATAATAATACCCCTGGTCACAGTAAGGAAAATAGTAAAGATAGAAAGTATCGCAGCTATGAACAGACAAGAAAATTGCATGTAATGTTGAATATAAATAGCAAAAACGCCATAGCTGTAAAATACAGTAACGGTGTCTACTCTGATCACTTGTGATCTGCTAAAAAAAGTTGATTTTCAGCATGTCGTAAAAGTACTATATGCCGATAGGGCGTACGATAGGCATAAGCTTTATAAATTATGCAAAGAATATAATATAAAAGCAAAAATTCTACCAAAAACCTGTGCAGCAGAGCATTTAAAAATAGACTACATGTCTGATAGGAACACTGCTATTAGGTTAATCAAATTACATAATGAAGATGGTATGAAGAAGTGGAAAGAAAAAGTAAATTATGGAAAGAGGTCATATATTGAGGTTTTTTTTTCGCGACTAAAACAAACATTTGGGTTTAGCTTTAGAAATAAATCCGAAGTAAATCGTGAAAAAGAATTGCTAATAAAATGCTACTTACTCAATAAATTTATTGAAATTGGCGTCGCTAAATTTGAGATAGCTTCATGAATTTATTATACATTATCTACTATCCAAAGAGCGATGCAACAAAGCC
>NZ_QPIP01000014.1 GCF_003344345.1 Wolbachia endosymbiont of Cylisticus convexus
CTTTGTTTAGGAAATTCATCTCTCCTATTGTCATCCTTACAGTACACTATCTGTGTCTTTTCAGGATGTAATTTCAACTTATACTCAGCCAATCTTTCTTCGATCATTACTTTCACAAATTCTGCCTGTTTCTCTGTTCTGCAGTGCACTATCGCATCATCCACATATCTCTCAAATGGTACCGTCGGGTAGTTCTTTTTCATCCATATATCAAACACATGATGCATGAATATATTAGAGATGATTGGGCTAACTGAACCTCCTTGCGGAACTCCTTTATCCCTAACTACCTTACTGCCATCTGCAAGTTTTATAGGGGATTTTATCCACCTTTCAACGTATAGTATGACCCATTTGCAATTTGTATGCTTCTTGATAGCTTGCAATGCCAACTCGTGATCCAAATTGTCGAAAAACCCGGATATATCTAGATCTATCGTCCAATCATACCTCCAGCATCTTTTCCTTGCCGTATCTACCGCATCCAGTGCTGATTTATTCGGTCTATAACCATATGAATCTTCATGGAATTTTGGTTCTACTAGCGGCTCAAGATACATAGAAGCGGCCGTTTGCCCTATCCTGTCGAATACTGAAGGAACACCTAAAATTCTTTGTCCCCCTCCCGTATCTTTCGGTATTGCTACAGCTTTTACAGGCTCTGGAAAATAACTTCCTGATGACATCCGATTCCATAGTTTGTACAGATTATCCTTCAGGTTCTCTTCAAACCTTGTTATCGATACCTCATCCACACCAGCCGCACCTTTATTTTTCGATACTTGTTTATAAGCCCTCCAAATAAGTTGCTTTGGTATATCAAAAGACTTTGTTTTATTCATTAACTCCTCCCTTTCGGTTGATACATAATTAAAACTGAATAACTCAACTCCTTCGCTCCATTTCCATTACAGAAACTTCTTCACTACTACGCGCCCCTGTTTTCCGCATTGGTACTCTCATCCTTAGAGTTTAGCTCCTTGAATTTCTCCCTTATCATCGAAACGACAGGTTCCCGTAGTTCTACACAATAGCCTAAAATAGATTCATGCCACCTTTATGCCGGACGCCTCCTACCCCGTAAACAAGCTCCCGGTAGATTTATCCCAGTTGAGTTATAAGCCCCTGGTTTTGACGTCATCAGTTATGGTTTCGACACTTTATCAGTGGTTCACTTTCGTTCATCTCTCTATTTCACACATGACACATAACTGCGCCTTTTCCATAACGCTCACTACCTTGGCTCTTTACCAAAGCAGCTTATGGTTGTTTGAAGCCTGCTCTTGTAAATCGGCTCCGAGGGGCCCACCCTCATCTATTGCGTAGCTTAAGTACTCAGTTTGCTCTTTTCTGACCATTCCTTGCATCACTACGGCACACTATAACCAGCCACTTCTCAGTAATGAGGTATTGCTTTTCTTGGTAAAGTTAAAATTAAAGTTGGATCTTCGGAACGTTCGATAACTAACTTGACCGGAGAATCTTTAAACCCTTTTGGCAGATTCTTTAACATTTCGCCTGCAAGAAGCTTTTCCTTAGTGTGTAAATAAAGATTTTCTGAATCTAATTGCCGCAGGCTACGTTTAGTAATATAATCTCATATTAAATAAGACTTTACCTAAGTTTATGCCAGACTCTATGTTAGTTTTAACAACTATTCTTATATTCTTCATTTTTACATTGTCGCTTCTTTTTATAAAAAGGATATTTGGATCAACGAACAAGAAGATAATAAAGTCCTTCAGAAAAATTGTTCAGCAGATTAATGTGCTAGAGCCAGAAATGCAGAGCTTATCTGATAAGGAGCTTGCTGGTAAAACCGCAGAATTTAAAAGAGAATTGAAAAATGGAAAAACACTAAATGACCTTCTAATACCTGCATTTGCGGTTGTACGAGAAGCATCACGAAGATTCCTTAACATGAGACACTTCGACGTTCAGCTAATTGGTGGAATGGTGCTCCATAACGGCATGATATCAGAAATGAAAACAGGAGAAGGAAAGACACTCGTCGCAACTTTAGCTGCATACCTAAATTCTTTAGAAGGAAAAGGTGTGCAAATCGTAACTGTTAACGACTATCTTGCAAAACGAGATACAGAGTGGATGAGTAAATTATATAATTCTCTTGGAATTTCTGTTTCATTCATTACAAATAATTTGACGGATGAAGAGAGGAAAGAGGCTTATAGCGCAGATATCGTATACTCAACAAACAATGAACTGGCTTTTGACTACCTGCGAGATAATATGAAATTTTCTCGAGAAGATATGGTCCAAAGAGGCTTCAATTACGTAATAGTAGACGAAGTAGACTCGATACTGATTGATGAAGCGCGCACTCCGCTTATTATCTCTGGCTCACTTGAGGAAAATAATCAGATATATAAGCATATCAATAAAATAGTAACCAAACTAGTTGATTCTGATTATGAAGTCGATGAGAAGAATAGAACAGTGTTTCTCACTGAAGATAGCATTTCGCGAGTGGAGGAACTACTAAGATCATACAATCTTATTCCTGAAAATTCCTCGCTCTATGATACTAGCAACATGATAATGACTCATTATATAGACCAAGGGCTGCGTGCGCATAAGCTGTTTACTGCTGACAAAGATTATATAGTGAAAAACGGTAAAGTGGTAATTATTGATGAGTTTACTGGGCGCATGATGAAAGGTAGGAGATATTCTGATGGTCTTCACCAGGCACTTGAAGCAAAAGAAAATCTTGAAATTCAGCATGAAAGCCAAACTTTAGCATCAGTCACATTTCAGAACTACTTTCGTATGTATAATAAACTTTCCGGTATGACGGGAACAGCGGCAACAGAGGCAGAGGAGTTTCGTGATATATACAGATTAAATGTAGTAAAAATTCCAACTAATGTGCCTGTAAAAAGAATAGATGTTGATGATGAAATTTACGGCACAGAAAAAGAAAAATTTAATGCTGTGTTGAAGTTCATAGAAGAATGCCATATACGCCTTCAACCGGTCCTTGTTGGTACGGTAAGTATTGAAAACTCTGAAAAACTTTCTGCACTTTTGCAAAGCCATTCTCTTAAGCATTCAGTATTGAATGCTCGTTATCATGAACAAGAGGCATACATAATAGCGCAAGCTGGAGTACCAGGAAGCATTACTATAGCAACTAACATGGCAGGACGTGGAACTGATATTCAGCTTGGTGGGAATGTTGAAATGATTGTAAAGGTAGAGCTCGAGAAAATAAAAAATGCTGATGAAAGAGAGAAAAAATATCAAGAAATAGTTGAAAAAGTAAAAAAAGATAAGGAAATTGCTATAAAAGCTGGCGGCTTATGTGTTATTGGAACCGAGAGGCATGAAAGCAGAAGAATAGATGATCAACTGCGTGGCCGTTCTGGCCGTCAGGGTGACCCTGGGCTTTCTAAGTTCTTTTTATCACTTGAAGATGATTTAATGAGGATATTTGGATCTGATAGAATGAGGAGTTTTTTACAAAGAGTGGGACTAAAGAACAACGAGGCTATTCATCATCCATGGATTAATAAAGCACTTGAGAAGGCACAGAAGAAAGTTGAAGCTAGAAATTATGATGTGCGGAAGTCTTTGTTAAAGTTTGATGATGTAATTAACAATCAACGTAAGGTTATTTTTAAGCAGAGAAATAATATTTTAAATAATGAAATCAATGACTTAGTTGAAGTATATAGTGAAGTAAATGAGGATGTAATAGAAGGTATAGTACAAAGTGGTTATTACGAGGATTATGTTGAAGATATTGCCAAAGAATTCGATAGAAGGTATGGGGTAACGCTTAACAAGGAAGCTCTAGAAGAGTTTTTGAATAAACAAGAAGCCTTAGATTATGTAAATGATAAGATACAAGAATTTTTTACTGAGAAAGAAAAATATTTCAATAGTCAACAAACTACAGATTTGTGGAATACGATAGTGAAACAAGTGATGATCATGACACTTGATCATTTATGGAGGGAACACCTTTCGGTTTTAGAGAGCCTAAGACAAAGCATAAATTTGCGTGCCATGGGGCAAAAAGACCCACTGAATGAATTTAAACGTGAAGCTTTTTTGATGTTTGAGTCGATGCTTGAAAAATGGAAGGAACTTACCATTCACCGCCTAGCGCACTTTAAGTTGGCAGACAACCAAGAAATAGGCAACAGGTTACACCCTGCTAAAAATATCAGACTTCCCAAAGTCTCAAGAAACGACAAGTGCCCTTGTAACTCCGGGAAGAAATACAAACACTGCCATGGCGCGGTTACTACTGTATTGAGTTAGTTGTTACAAGCATGCTATAGCTGCTAATATCAATATCATCTAACTCACTACTCAATGAGCACTCTGATACTCCATATGCAACCTCATAGTAAATTCCACCGATTATTAGTGCAGATACTATACTAATATCAACTCCTGGCAGTAAAGGTAACGTAGTAGCGTGAACAAGTGCTATTAGAACCCCAATAGCAACTGTAACACCTACAATAATTCCTGCTTTTTTTGCTTTAGGCCTGTGAATAAATGATGGATCTGCGCCACATTCTAGTAAAAGTTTTGCTGTTTCTGGATATTTACTACGCCAAGCATAATTCAAAGGAGTATGTCCATCTTTATCTTGTAGATCGATATTAGCTCTATTTATTAGTAAAAGTCTTACCGTACTTGTATATCCACATTCGGCAGCATAATGCAAAGAAGCTCTTCCATCTTTATCTTGTATATTAATATCTGCTCTTTCCTCTAATAAAGCTTCGATTACTCGTGTACAATTGCGGCAAGCAGCATAATGTAAAGCAGTCAATCCATCTTCGCTTTGTAAATCAACCTTTGCTCCTTTTCTTAGTAAGACTTCTACTATTTGCGTATGCCCATATGCAGCAGATCCATGTAAAGGAGCTGCTCCATACTTAATTTTTATATCGGTCTTTGCCCCGTTTTCTAGAAGATTTTTTACTACTTTTATACATCCATGTCTAGCAGCAACACACAAAAGAGTTTCTCCTTGATTCATGAAGAGCTTTAGTAATTCCTCATCATCTTTAGCTAATTTACTTAATATAAAATCCTGTATAAATAGATGATTTATATCAAATTTGCTTTTTTTCCAATCATCATATATAAGTTGATTTCTTTTCTTTAGCTCATCTTTAATTCTATCAATTAAATTCTCCTTATTTAGATCTGGACTACTGTTAACCTCTTCTAATATTGCTTTGAACATTGATACTACCTCTTAGCACAAACTAGGGAATTTCATCATAGTGTATAGTTGATGTCAATGAAAATTTAAGAAAATATGGTAGGATTTTTATTTTATGACCCAGTTATTACAATATCAAACCAGCAGCCCCTCTTTTTAGATTCCAGCGTAAAGTGCTGGAATGATAAAAAAGGGTGTAATTACTGCTCTTTACTGTTTGTATCGTTTTCAGCAAAAGCTTCCTCCCATGTGCCTTGAGTTGCTGCACGGCTATACTCTGTTACTCTATTTTCAAAGAAATTCGTATGTTCCACGCCATTTAGTATTTCATCAAGCCACGGAATAGGATTATCATTGACATCATATATGGACTCAAGACCTAATTGCATTAACCGTCTGTTTGCTACGTAGCGTATGTAATTGCGCACTTCTTCTGCGGATAGTCCTTCAACGTCTCCGAAATCAAAAGCAAGCTTTATGAATTCATCCTCAAGTTCAACGATGGTGCGACATGCAGAATATAATTCCTCTTTAAACTCGTCGTCCCAAATTTCATTATTCTCTTTAATAAATGTATTAAACAACATGATAATTGAATTGGTGTGCAAAGTTTCATCACGGGCTGACCAGGCAATTATTTGTCCCATGCCTTTCATTTTTCCAAAGCGTTGAAAATTGAGCAAAATTGCAAATGATGCGAATAACTGCAACCCCTCGGTAAATGCACCAAACACTGCTAGAGTTTTAGCTACATGTTTTTTATCGTGTTTTTTGCTTTCCTCGAATTCTAACATGTATTCATACTTCTTTCTCATAGCATCATACTTTAAGAATGCTTGATACTCGCTTTCTGGCATGCCAATTGTGTCTAAAAGATAAGAATAAGCTGCAATGTGTATGGTTTCCATATTGGAAAAGCTTGCAAGCATCATGCATATTTCTGTTGGCTTAAATATATTTGAATAATGCCTCATGTAACAGTTATTTACTTCAATATCTGCCTGAGTAAAAAATCTAAAGATCTGGGTTAGTAGATTTTTTTCTACACTTGAAAGTTTAGTTTTCCAATCCTTCACGTCATCAGCGAGCGGAACTTCTTCAGGTATCCAATGTATCCTTTGTTGCTGTAGCCACGCATCATAAGCCCAAGGGTAATTAAAAGGTTTATATATTGGATCTGCTTTTAACAATGACATAAGACACCTAATATTTTCTAAAGTAAATATTATATTAAGTGATATTTAGGATCAGTCAATTTAACTTTTTGAAATTTGACGGCAGGTAATTTATTAGTGTATTATAGCTTTGAGTGATTTATCAACAAAAATGCGAGCATTAATATCTTTTATTTTATTATTTACAGTGAGCTGCACACACACTATTCATAATCGCGGAGTTCCTGGCATTAATGTTGAACTGTGGAGCAAGATAAAAGTAGGTGATGATAAAGAAAAAGTGGTTCATACTTTAGGATCACCAACATTAGTATCAAAGTTCGATGAAAACGTTTGGTACTATGTCTCATATAAAATTAAACAAGCTAATTTCTTGGGAAAAAGGAAGTACAGCAGTAAATCTCTGCAAATTTCGTTCGATCAGAGCGGTGAAATTACAGATATAAGAGAAGTCAACGTTGCAGAGAGGTCTTTAACCGTCATTTATTGAAAACTTGCTAGTTGTGCTGCCCGTTTTTTGCCGCTTGAGTACTGTCATCGAAGAATTGCATGGAAGTAGTTTGAGTAATGTGAAAAGTTTATTTTATCTATTTAGAATAAAATCCAATGTGACTTCGCGCCAAATGTGATGGTGCTCAGCAGGCAAGCCAATTAACGGGCTACATTTATATACTGCACGCATTGCGTTATCTGCTATTGACCTAAAAAGTGGATGATTTTGATAGGAACTACTGTCTGCTATATTGGCCACAATGACCTCACCTTTATTGGATAACAATAAGTTAATTTTTATACTAAAATTTTCCTTATAAACTATGCCCTCAGGAATGCTCCAACACTCTGTCAGCTTGTCCCTTATAGAGTTAATAATTTCTGTTACAACTAACTCATCCTTTTTGCTTTTAACGGTTTTTTGTCTCTTATTTCATTTTTTGCCTCTTTGATATCCTCTCCTAGCTTTCTCTCTACACCCTTTTTTCTTTTGGAATTGGAACACCCTCATCAATTTCTTGCATTTCAATAATTTGCCTTGGTTGCACGTGTTCAACTAATCCTTTTTCCTTTGTGGTATAGGAATAACTGACGTATCATCGGTTTGGGCTTTCATTGAAAAAAGCAAAAAACAACATAGAGACAAAAAAAGAATATAATAAAAATAGAAAAAACGCATATGTCGAGCAGCTTATTTTACTGGTTTAAAGCTAATATTGCACGTAAAGTCAATATATTTCAGTTGACTTAACCAAATTTGCCGTATTAACCTTATATTTCTATATGGTCAATATACTCCAAATGAGATGGAAAGATGAAGGTGTTATTATAGCTGCTAAAAAATACGGTGATAGAAATTTAATTCTTTCTCTATTTACAAGAAATCATGGAAAGTGCAGAGGATTAACTAGATTAACAAACAATAGCAACTATAAATTTCAAATAAGTAATTTATTACATGTAGAATGGAGTGCTAAGTTACCTGAAAATCTAGGTTTTTTAAAGTGCGAGTTAATTGAATCTCCATTCCATCATTTTTTTCAAGATAGGTTAAAAAGCATTGCTGCTATTTCTTTTTCCTCTATCTTAGAAAAAGTCCTTCCAGATAGTGAATCCTGTACAGAGTTGTATGACAATTTTAGACACTTCATCGATGTAATTAAATACAATAGCCAATTTTGGCAAAGCTATTACCTTAACTTAGAGCTTCTGCTTCTTACGCAACTTGGATTTAAGTTAGACCTATCAAAATGTGCTGTAACAGGTGTGAAAGAAAATCTGCAATTTATTTCTCCAAAAACTGGTAGAGCAGTGTCGAAAAAAGCAGGCGACTGTTATGCAGATAAACTACTACCTTTTCCACAAATGTTGCATGATGTATACAATAACAACCTACAAAACAGCTACTCATATCAAGAATTTAGACTAGGACTGAAAATTACAGGGCATTTTTTAAATAAATATCTATTTTTGCAGTTAAATGTAAAA
This sequence comes from Wolbachia endosymbiont of Cylisticus convexus, assembly GCF_003344345.1. The sequence goes on from NZ_QPIP01000014.1 coordinate 8,368, forward strand.
TTTCCAGAGTTGAGAAATTTTATGCTATCATTTGAATCTGAGTCACCACCTCTTTGAAAGAATTTCAACCAGCAACTACTCTATTTCTACCACTGTTTTTTGCTTTATATAAATATTTGTCGGCACGTATTATAAATTCTTTAATATTGTCAAGGTCAGATTTTTGTATTTCTGCGATTCCAATGCTCACAGTTAAATTGTGAGCTGTATTTTTATCTGCAAGCATAAAAGGCTTTTTAGCAATGACTTTGCGTACTCTCTCCGCAATAGTACATGCATCCAATATACTGGTATCTGGCATTACAACAACAAATTCCTCACCGCCAAACCTAGCCAATAAATCTGTCACTCTGATATTTTCAGAAATTCTTTTCTGCACTTGCTTTAAAAATTCATCTCCAGCATTATGCCCAAAGTTATCATTCACCATCTTAAAATAATCTATATCAAGCATCATAAGGGACAAACTTCTATCCTTTTCCACGGAATCCTTAACAATGTTTCTTAAGTATGCATCAAAATATCTTCTATTATAACAGTTAGTGAGTGGATCCTTTATAGACATCTCCACATTATTAAATAAATTCATTCTCAAGGCATCTTGATATCTTTTGCGTTTCACTTGCGAATTAACCCTAGCTATTAATTCACTCTCATCCAAAGGTACTGTTAAATAGTCATTAGCACCTACATCAAGTGCTTTTACTAAATTGCTTTTATCATAATCCTCAGAAAGAATTAGAATTGGTGTATAACGTGTCTCCACCTTACTACGAAACCAAGAACACAAACGTAAGCCATCAGTTTTTGAAAATTGCATGCCAGAAATAACCAGATCGTAGTTATCCTTAATACCAACCTTTAATGCCTCCATTGGATCACTCAGTATTCTAATTGAACTAAAGCGCTGCTTTAGTACATTATATATCTGCTCTGCTTGAAAGACGTCTTCATCTACAACAAGTATGCTAGCATCAAAGATTTGGTTAGAATAATCCATACCTGTTACTCCGCCAATCTCAGCATTAGTTTCTCCTCTCAAGCGTAATTCATCTATTACTGCCTTGAAGCGCATAAGAGACTTAATTCTCGCAGATAAAGCAGTTTCATCTATTGGCTTAGTTAGAAAGTCATCTGCACCAGCATTAATGCCTTGCACTCTATCGTGAGTGTCATGCAGCGCAGTTACCATAATTATTGGAATATGAGTCGTTAAGGGATCGTTCTTTAGCTCCTTACAAACCTCAAAACCACTAATTTTTGGCATCATAACATCGAGTAAGATAATATCTGGCTGCTGTTTCGCTACTAAATCAATCGCCTCTTCGCCATCATGAGCTACTATAACTGTATAGTACTCTGCTTTTAGCTGAGCTTCCAAAAGCTTAACATTAGATGGTATATCATCTACTACTAGGATCTTTGCTGTCATTTTTTGTATTATCTACATTATAAGCAGGATAAAGTTTGCCATCTTCACCAACTATGTAATTGACTTTCTCAGTATTACACTCTTCATATAAGTCTTCAATCCCGGCATCCTTTAACAATTTCCTAATTCTTGACTTTACAATCACAAAATACCTATATATATTTTTAATAAGATTAAGAAATACAGGTACCTTACTCTTATCAAGAACAACTATACTCACTAAAGCTACAACTAAAATTTCTGAAAAACCTATGTTAAACATTTTTCCTACGAAGCAAGTACTTTAATTCTTCTGATTATGAATATTAATTTGCTTAAATCAAGCTTAGAAGCAGTCATCTCATTTAAAAAGCTATTGTAACGTTCTATGCAATCCTTATTATTATAAGCCCAGGTTTGAACCTTATCTACATGATTATCAGTAGCTTTTATGACTTTAACAGCTAGCTTATGATGATAATTGCTTAAATCATCCAATAAGTCATTAATTAAGCTGCGATCCCAATAGGAAGAACGGCTTTTCATATCGATGGCAATTGTTCTGATCATATTAAACCTTAGCAGCGACTTTAATTCAAAGTATATTCTACCAGCTTCAAAAATGGACAAAGACGTCTGTTCAGCAACAGATATAACGTCCAGCGCATAAATAAGAATACGTAGATCAGCAACCCTCTTTGCTAGATCTTCATTTATATCAAGTTCTACTAAAGAAGTGTATACATGATTATAGACATTTAACAGGTGCTCATCTAAAACATCATGGCCTAAAGTTTCAATTGCACCCCTAAATTCTGCAACACCATCTAGTTTTACAAGATCAAGATTTTTTACTAACCAAAATGATACTCTACCAATAAATTTTTGTATATTTCTCACTATTTGCAAGTATGAATCAACATCTATTTTTCCATCCAATTCATCAATTCCCTGCCAAAGGCTACTTAAATTATATAGGTGATTGACAACGATATATATGTTAACTGCTTCATGTACTTTAATTCCAGTACTCTCAACCAAATTATTAATAAATATACAGCCCATCCTATTTACTATATCATTTGCAATGCAAGTAGAAATAATTTCCCTGCGAAGTTGATGTTTCAGTATGGAATCCTTGAACTCTGTTACCATCTTTTGTGGAAAGTAATTTAGTAAGTAATCACAGCATAAGAAATCTTTTTCAGGTAGCTCAGAGTGTATAATTTCATTTTTTATTGCTGTTCTTGCATAAGACATCAGAACAGAAAGCTGAGAAGAACTGAAACCTTCTAACATTCTCGCTATCTCTTCTTCAGCTGGAAGGAATTCTACGTCTCGGTTTAACAGCCCAGATTTCTCTAAATTGAGTAATAATCTATGGTGCTGCTCCAATCTTTCTTTAGCTTGCAAGCACTCAAGGAGTAATGCTTTTGTTTCAATTTTGTTATGATCCTCAAGCACTTTAAATGCAACTTCGTCTACCATGCTAGCCAGTATTTCATTCCTTTTTTCTAAGGAAATTTTCCCTCCTTTCATAAAAACAATTTTGATATTAACTTCAAGATCGGAACATATTACTCCTGCTGAATTATCAACAAAATCTGCATTGATATACCCACCTATTTTAGCATATTCTACCCTTCCAAGCTGTGTACAACCAAGATTGCCACCCTCTATAAACATAGAAGCTCTAATATCCTGACCGTTTACTCTTAACTCATCGTTTACTTTATCACCAACCATGCCATGACTTTCACTCTTTGCTTTAACAAATGTGCCAATTCCTCCATTCCATATGAAGTCCACCTTTGCCTTGAGTAGATATCGGATCAAGTCGTTTGGAGATAACGTATCTTCCGTTATATCAAAGCACTTTTTCATTTCTTGAGAAATGTCTACTTGCTTGCTGCTACGCTCAAATACTCCGCCACCCCGAGAAATCAAACTTTTGCTGTAATCTATCCAAGTTGAAAACGGTAATTCAAAGAGGCGTTTACGCTCTGCAAAACCCTTTTCTGCATCAGGATTTGGATCAATAAAAATATGCATATGGTTAAATGCGCCGATTAAACGTATATTTCTTGAAAGCAGCATACCGTTTCCAAACAGATCACCAGCCATATCTCCAATTCCAATAACAGTTGCATCTTGGTAAATATCCTTATTCATTCTCCAAAAATGCCGTTGTGCTGCAATCCATGCACCTCTTGCTGTAATACCCATTTTTTTGTGGTCATAACCTGCTGATCCACCAGATGCAAATGCATCTCCAAGCCAAAAATTATATTCAGAGGCTATTTGGTTAGCATAATCAGAAAATGAAGCAGTGCCTTTATCTGCTGCAACTACCAAATATGGATCATCTTCATCATACCTAATCACATTTTCTGGTGGAATTATTTTGCCATCAATTACATTATCAGTAATATCAAGCATTCCTCTGATAAAATTCTTATAACATTCAACACCTTTCTCTCTTAAAATGTTTTTGTCTTTATAAACTTGCTTTATTACAAATCCACCCTTTGCACCAACAGGCACAATGACTGCATTTTTTGTCATCTGGGCTTTCATGAGTCCCAAAACTTCAGTGCGAAAATCTTCCGTCCTATCCGACCATCTTAAACCACCACGGGCTAATTTCCCTCCTCTTAGATGTATTCCTTCAAAAAGGTTTGAATAAACATACAATTCACGATATGGACGCGGATCAGGTAAATCATTCATTCTACTCGAATCAAATTTTATAGATAAGTATGGCTTATCATCTTGATAATAACTGGTCCTCAAAATTGCCATTATCAAGTTAAATATCGAACGTAAAACGCAATCATGTGAAACATTGCTGATCTCTTTTAGTAGTTCTTCAATTTTTTCTTGGAAAATGTTAGTAGTTTCTGTTCTATCAATATCTATATTAGGATTGAATCTTGCACGAAATAGCTGTATCAGATATTTCATTATTTTTGGATACTCTGATACTATTTTTTGGATATATTCTGGATTATAGTTAAATAACGTTTGCTTTAGATAGGCACTTAGCGCTCTAATCAGAAGCACTTCCTTCCATTTGAGCCCAGCAATAATGATCAAACTGTTGAAATAGTCATTTTTAATTTCCTTGCTGAATACTTTTGCAAGCGTTATTTCAAATTGTTCTTTCAGAATAATGTTATCTATCAATTCGTCAACTCTTGACAACACAAAATGGTGTATCCATATTCCATCGTTAATTTCTATGTAATAGCCATTATGAGATAGAATCTTAGCTCCCAAATTCTTAGTAACCTTTAATATCTTTGACAATTCAAGGCCTCCGTTGCTTGGAGTGTAAACCTTCAATTGATAGTTGAGATTGTCACGAGTAAGCCTCAAATCAACTTCGCTGACTTTTTTCTTTCTCACTATCTCCAATTTTTTCATATCATAGTACGCATCATGAGGTTCAAAATTCTCTTGATAGCTTATTGGAAACGCTTTGCAGTAACGAATGAATACATCCTCAACAGTGCTAAAAGTATTATATAAATTGTCTATAAAACGATCTTCCCACTTTTCTGTAATGTTTCTTAATTTGTTCTCGATACGCAAAACTTCATCATCAAAAACGCTAGCGCTTTTGGTTCTTAGCACCACGTGCAATTTCATCAAATCATATTCATTGATAATGTGATTGTTATAAATATCTGAACTTTCTGCATTCGTCTCATCCTTCAATATATCGCGTATCTTAAACATTAGCCTTGCACTAGCATAACGCATCGGTATCAGTACTATGCAACTAATAAAGTTCCCTGCCTTTCTCAAAAATAATTTGACTCTTGGTCTAATCGCAAGAGACATGATCGAAGTGCAAATTTCAAATAACTCGTCTTTATTTGATTGGAATAATTCGTCACAAGAAAACGCCTGTAAAATGTAAACTAAAGCTTTATTGTTATGTCCACCAGGCACAAATCCTGCCTTTTTTTCTATTGTCTTGACTTTATTCTTTATTATCGGAATAGTTTGAATATCTTGAACTTCCGCTACAGAAGTAAATAGCCCAAAGAAATGCCGTTCCCTTATCATATCACCCTGGTCATTAAATTCTTTCACCCCTATACAGTTCATGTATGTACGTCTATGAACTATTGAAATTAGGTCTGATCTTAATATGTATAAAGGATTCAAACTTTCAGAAGAAATAAATGAATCCTGATACTCTTTACTTGCTCTCATTAAACCAAGATTTTCTTTATCATTAGGAAAAAGCTTTACATCTTTATTAGCAATGTATTCTTGATAACCTAAAAACACGAAGTTGTTATTCTTCAACCAAGCTAGAAAATCTCTGTCTCCAGCATTCAACGCTGGATGCTTAAGAACCTCATCAAGCTTCTTGAGCATCAATTGCCAGTCTTTCACAACACAATTAACTGCTTTTAGCGTCTTTCGTAAAGATTCTTCTAACATATCAACAAAACTGTCACTTATACCTTTAATAATTACATATACTACTGACTCTTTGATTCCATTACCTTCTTCCAAAAGATAAATCTTATCTATTAGGCTATCTTTCCTTTGGACATTAATTATGCTGTTACTGTAGTAGCATATGGTTAAATCATGCGACTTAATAGTGGCAATAATAGAATCAACTAAAAAAGGTATGTCATCATTTGTTATCTTAATTATAGTGAAATTGCCTTCTATCCCTGAAATATCATTTACATTATTTACCGCCAATTTACTTCCTTCTTTCTCTTTTTTGAGAATGAAGTTGTATGCATCTTCTGCAATGTATAAAAGAAATTTATCGTTGACTTTTAGGTCACTATTATAGACAAAATTATAAAAGTATTTTATAAACTCTTTAATCTTTTCTTTTTCCTTTTGATTTCCTTGATCAACTAACTTAAATAAAAACTCAACCTTAACATTATGATTTATACACATTTCTTAAAACAAAAATACACAGCGAATTTAAATCTTTTTAACTAAGATTTCATTACCGGAAGCGTGCACTATTAGCTCATCTCCTTCTACTACTTCCCCTGATAAAACTAACTTAGCTAGGTTATTTTGAATATATTCCTGTATTACCCTTTTTAGAGGTCTTGCTCCATATTCAGGATCATAGCCAGTTTGTGCTATTAGTTCTTTAGCTTCCTGTGACAAATTCATACTTAGTTTACGCTTAGCAAGCATCTTTTGTAAATAAGAGAATTGAACATCTATAATTTTATAAATGTCATCTTTGGTTAAGCTGTGGAATATAATAATTTCATCTAGTCTGTTTAAAAATTCTGGACGAAATGCTGATTTAACTATTTGCATCACTTCATCTTTTACGGATTCAGCAGTTCCTTTGAACATCACCTCAGCACCAAGGTTAGAAGTTAAAATTAGTATGGTATTGCGAAAATCAATCAATTTACCGTGGCTATCGGTGAGCCTGCCTTCATCCAAAATCTGTAACAATATATTAAATATGTCTGGATTTGCCTTTTCTATTTCATCAAACAAAATTACCTGATATGGTCTTCTCCTCACTGCTTCAGTTAACCTGCCACCTTGTTCATAACCAACATACCCAGGAGGCGCACCAATTAGCTTTGAAACAGAATGTTTTTCCATATATTCTGACATATCAAAGCGCAGAAGTGCTGATTGATCATCAAATAAAAATTCGGCAAGGGCTTTTGCCAGCTCTGTTTTTCCAACTCCGGTTGGACCCAAGAATAAAAATGAACCAAAAGGTCGATTAGTGTCTTGCACACCAGAGCGGGAGCGTCTCACTGCATTACTTATCGCTTCTATTGCACCTTTCTGTCCTATTACTCTTTTCCCTATTTCATTCTCCATATTAAGAAGCTTTTCCTTTTCACTGTGCATCATGTTATCAACTGGAATGCCTGTCCATTTTGAAACAATATTTGCAATATCATTTTCGGTAACTTCTTTCTTTAGGAAACTATCAGTAACTTCCTCCTGACCTTTCAACTCATTTTCAAGTTGAGGAATCACACCATACATCAGTTCCCCTGCCCTTCCTAAATTTCCATTGCGCTGAGTTAATTCCAACTCTTTCCTCGCGTTATCCAATTTTTCAGCAGTTTCTTGTATTTTAGCTATTTTATTCTTCTCTATCTGCCATTTACTGCTTAAGTCAGCAAATTTACTGTTTAGACTTTCAATTTCCTCATTTATCTTCCTTAAGCGTTGTTTAGAATTCTCATCACTTTCTTTTTTCAAAACCTCTGACTCGATTTTTAGCTGTATAATCTTTCTCTCAAGCCCATCAACAACCTCAGGCTTGCTGTCCATTTCAATTCTAACCCTACTTGCTGCCTCATCAATTAAATCGATCGCTTTATCAGGTAAAAACCTATCTGTTATATATCTATTAGAAAGCGTTGCAGCAGCGATTATTGCACCATCTGTAATCCTAATACCGTGATGTACCTCATATCTTTCCTTCAAGCCCCTGAGTATTGAAATAGCATCAGTTTCAGTTGGTTGAGAAATAAACACAGGCTGGAAACGTCTCGCAAGCGCAGGGTCTTTCTCTATATGTTCACGATACTCATCTAAAGTTGTAGCCCCTATACAGCGAATTTCTCCACGCGCAAGAGCAGGCTTTAGCAAATTTGAAGCATCCATTGCACCACTTGTTGCCCCTGCTCCAACTAAAGTATGAAGCTCATCTATAAACAAAATAACTTTTCCCTCTGCTTTTGAAACCTCATTGATTACCGCTTTTAGCCTTTCTTCAAACTCCCCTCTAAACTTCGTTCCAGCAATTAATGCACCAAGATCCAAAGCTAAAACTTTTGCATCACGCAAACCAAGTGGTACGTCATTTGCAACGATTCTATTTGCAAGTCCCTCAACTATTGCAGTTTTTCCAACACCAGGCTCACCTATCAGCACTGGATTGTTCTTTGTTCGCCTCAACGATACCTGCATAGTTCTTCTGATCTCCTCATCACGGCCAATTACAGGATCAAGCTTACCTTGCATAGCAAGTTCTGTAATATCTTTTGTATACTTCTTTGCCGCATTTAATTTCTCTTCACTATTTGGCGAGTCTGCACTGCTGCCCTTTCTCATTTCTGCAACAACTGAGTTCAATTTTTGCGGTGTAACACCATTTTCCGCTAGAATTTTACCTACAGTATCATCTTTTTGTGCAGCAAGGCCCTGCAGTAAACGCTCAACGGCAACAAATGAATCTTTGTTCCTCCTTGCAATACCGATTGAATCCTCAAAAACTTTTGCTACTTCTCTTGAAAGTTGAAGGCTGCCACTTCCTGGACCTTTAACTACTGGAAACTTTTTTATTGCACCATCTACAGCATCAGAAATATTCTGCATATTTCTACCACAAGCGCCTATCAAATCCTGGACTAAACCTGATTCATCTTCAAGCATTACTTTCAGTAAATGCTCGGGCATAAAAACCTGATGCCCAGATCCCAACGCTTTCATTTGAGCACTCTGAATTAAGCTTTTCGCTTTTTCGGTAAATTTATTTAAATCCATAATACAAATTTAACTCATACTTGCTGGTATATATAGCAACTACTTCCTCAATTTTAAACCTAAAGTCATTTATCGATAAAGATTATAAACAAAAATTTTCTAGATTTACACAAAGTAGGGGAAAAAAGATTTTTGTAAAAAATAGAATTATATTAAGTATATATTTTAATTATTAGAGAAATGATGAATATTGATAATTTTACTATAAGGCTCTTAACAACACAAAGCACATCAACATCCATAATTTCTATGCTCTTTTATAAAAGAATATTTTACTCTTTTTAGTTGGCAAGGGCTTTTCTTTATCATAAGGAGCTAACTTTCCTTTTCCTGGAAATGCGTCTGCTCCAGACATTTTTTCATTATATTTTCTTACCACCTGCTTAACAAATTGCCACTTATACCCAAATCTTTTGCTATTTTTGCTGGGTTAACCCGTTTCTTTGACCAGCTTAATTGCTTCTAATTTAAATTCTGCTGTATATTCCCTTCTATTTGCCATATCACACTTCTTTGAAAAAACATTTTATTTTACTTCAAAAACGTCTTAACTTCCTTCTACTTTTTCTGGGTAAGGTTACTAATCCGTAAGGCCAAAAATTATACAAGAAGTCTATTGAAATCACGTATATCGATTGTTGTGAAGTCACATAATTGTTCTGTAGAGCTATGCCCTGTAATAATTACTGTACCGTTCTGCTCAGAGCGTATTGAGATTAGGTTCAATACTAATTCACACGTTGTGCTATCAAGATTACAGAAGGGTTCATCTATCAGCCAAACATTTGCATTAAAAATTAAGAGGCGAGCAAGCGCAACCCTTCTTTTCCATCCTGCAGAAAGTTCACTATATTTGATATTAAGTACAGGTTGCAACTGTAAGCAACAAACGGCTGCCATAATTAATTCTCTAGTGTTCCGTATTCTCGCCCAGAATTCTATGTTTTCACCAGCTGTTAAGCTATCTTTACAGGCGTTTTTATGGCCTATATAGACCATGGAAGGTATATAGGATTTTATGTCATCATATATATTTTTTCTACAGTACATTATATTGCCTGATACTGGTGGCAAAAGTCCAGATAAACTTCTAATTAAGCTGGTTTTACCACTACCATTTGGACCAGTAACTAAAATCTTTGATTTTGGCTTAGCTTTAAAACTAAGATTTTTAAATAATACTCTGTTATTGCGAGCGCAGGATAAATTTTCACATTCTAGCATGAATTATCTGCCCTTTCCTTTATGCTTCCCTTGAGTTGAAGCCTGAGCTTTTATAAATAGCTCCCAAAACCCTTTCTGTCCGCCTTCCCTATGTATCAATTGTGCAAAACGCTGCATTAAACCATTACCTATCATAACCATCTTTGTCCACTTACCTACCGGTTTCGCTATATCAACTATTTCTAGATCATCTTTGTAAACTTGTATATCTTTTTGCTTCTCGCGTAGCATTTCCTGTTGTTTCATCAGCTCTCTTTGCTTATTTTTTTGATATAATTCATTAAATTTTCTGTCTTCTTCCCACTCTTCTTCAAGGACTTTTTTAGGAAATACGATTCTCCTAATCCGATCTCTGTATATTTTTCTAAAAAAGAGAAATACTGTAATTACAGCAAGTAATGTTGTGCTATATATAATAGTTTGTCCGAAAGGCATTTTTCGTACTCAGCTTATTGGAAAGCAGTATTTATAATTATACCATAACTATAGAAATTTTGCAATTTCTTCTCTGAAGAAAGACAGTAGACTGAAACTTTCTGAAGGACAAAAACAACGTATTATAATAGCAAGCTTAAAAATCCTCTATATTTAGCTACCATTAATAATCATGAAGAGGTAGTACGTGCTCTGTTGAAAGAAGAAAGTATTGATGTTAATGCAAAAAACATTATGAAGCAGACTCCTCTGGATTTGGCTGATATTCTGGGCTATAAAGATATAGTAGGTGCTCTAAAAGCAAAAGAGGAAGGTATTGATATAACAGATAAAAACGAAAATATTCCTTTATTAATGACTGATAAAGAAACACAATCTGATAAACTCAATTTACTAGATAAAGACGAGAGTGATATACAACAACTTAGTGATGATTTTTCTTTTGAGCAATTTACACAAAGTGACCAGCTACTTTAGAGAACTAAGTCTGATTACTATGATGATTTTTGCAGAGATATAGAGAAAAACTTAACATTGCTTAATTTTTATGGTAGCTAATAGCTTACTTCACTTCCACCAAGGGAATATTATTCCAGCTATTACTTCCATAATCATCAATAGAAGCGTTTAGGTAATCTGTATCAAAGCGCACGGGCACATCAAATTCAAAACTTGCAATAATTATTGTGCCTTTTGCTGGTGGCTTCATAAATGTGATTTCTCCTGTTGAATGATTTATTGAATATTTTTCTGTCTCTTCACCATCTAGGTAAATTTTTATTGTATCGTGCACTGGCTTTTTAATCGTTCGTGTATGCTTGTCTTTTTCACTTATGTAAGTTTTGATCAGTTGAAAGATCGTTTTTTTATCGTCTCCTATGCCAATTTCTTGATTAACAACTGTAAAGTCTGACCAATCCTTAAAACGAAACCCTATTGCTTTACCTTTTCGTGCCTGAAAGAATGTTATGAGTTCTGTTAGCTGCTCGTTTGACCTGACTCCATAAGCTATATTGTATCTGGCACGTGCACGAGACCAATTGACATTGCGCTGTTCACAACCATTATGAGTTGTTACAACATCAGTAGAAAATTCCGGTCCTCCAGTGGACCCATAAGATATATTTTCTGGAAATCTAATTTCTGTAAATGACATATGCCCTCCTATGAAAATGAAGTTGAGATATTTTAGCTAAAAAAAAGTGTGGTTTATGCAAGTTATAACAAACACTTAATAGTATCTAGGTTTCTAGATACTATTAAGAGATGAAGTAAATGTAAGATGTTGATTACTATTGAAAAAAGAAACCAGTAATATTATTACTGCATAGAGGGTTGTAATAATGGTGATTTTTCAGACACTTCAGCTTCTTCCAGAAGCGCCAATGGCTTTTCTATCGCTTTAGCTTGTTTACGGTCTTGATCTAAGAAATATGTAATTAATCCAGCAGCTATGCTAAAAAAAGGAGAGGCTATGATTGCACCAAGTAATACAAAACCGGCTAAACTTTCTGAAGCCCATACTACTACCATAGACACAACCACTCCAAGTGCAGCAAAAGCAAGAATGGTAGCAAAGACAAGCTTTAAAGCATCACATATAGAACTTACTTCTTTTTCTTTAAGAGCAGTCTTTAAATCCTTAATCGTCTTTTGACCATTTTTTGTTTCAGGAACTATTGAATCTAAATTTGTGTTACCAGTTATATCATTTTCCTAAACAATGTTAATTTATTAAAAATATAATAAATTTTATTAAAAGTCAAATAAAATAGATAGTTAAGCTTTATCATATTGAACTCCAGTAAATTTAAATTTTTTTTTACAGATTGACCAGTGTTCGTAAACTGGCTACGCTCAAGTTATAGATGTTACTTGCCTTTTTGAGCTATTATGCAATGTAAGATTATCACACCTAACCCTACTATACTGAGGTTCATTTGCTCTGTCAAGTAAGAAATTTATTAACCTTTTAACTCATCCACCTTTTTGCGTAGCACATTCAAATCAGTTGCTCCTACAAAAAGACTATCTCCTATTATCAAAAAAGGCGTACCGCCTACTCCTAGATCCCTTACTAAAAGTTTACTGTTGTTTATCATTTGCTCAATTTTGTCTGCATTATTTTTCATAGAGTTATTAAAATCGTTCTCGTTGATCCCTATATTTTTTACTATATCTAATATAGTTTCGTCTGAAAATTCTCCTCTGTGATCTAGTGCAGCATAGTGAAAATCTAAGTACTTTTCTTTATTGATAAAATAAGTGGCTAAAGCACCTTTTGCTGCTTTTAAAGAGTTGTTACCAAGTATTGGAGTATCTCTAAAGATATATTTAATTTTGCCGTCATTGATCAATTGTTTTACATCATCCTTCATAGCTTTACAGTAACCACAAGAATAGTCAAAAAACCCTACAGCTATGACATTGCTATTTTCATTTCCTGAGTAAGGATAAGCGGAGTCGAATATTTCATTTTTATGCTGAGAAATTTTACTTTTGATTGCATTAGCATAACTACCTTTAGCTGATTCTTCCCGAAGAGTTTTTATGATCTTATCAAAATTTTTACTGATGTAGTCATCTAATCTCTCATTTATATAGTCATCATTTAAGACTTGACTGCGATGTGAAAGCCAATTGTTTATTACTGGTAAACTTGCTACTGCAAATATAAAAATCAATAAAAATGATATCTTAGACATACACTTACTTAAAAGAGATAATTAAGGCACATTATAGTAAAGAAATGTTGAATGTTAATATATAAAAATATTTGCATCAAAACTTAGTATATTGTTATATCAGAAAATTTGGCGATATCGGGCATTTCAGAAGTTTTAGGTGGTCTTTACCGCCAGGTATATCAACTGTAAATGTGGTAAAAAAGTTGATTATATTATAACCGTCGCGTATAATGCTAACAAACGCGGCGGTAAATTATATGAGTGATTGGTAAAGAAACAGCCGTCCTAGAAAGTAAGCTTCTTTCCTAATCAGATGGCTATTTGTATTGTAGGTGGCATTGTGTAAGTCTAATAAAATGATTTTTCAGTAAATGTGGTGACGTAATGAAATTTTTAAAAACTCTCTTTAACTTAGCATTGGTAGTATTTTTTGTAACTTCTGCAGCTGAAGCAAGGTGGAGTAAGTATGAAGATGCTTCTGTTGAGGTTAAGTTTTCTAATGTTAACATTAATGTTAATAAAGATGGCACCTACGAAACGGAAGCAGAATTTCAAGTAAAAATACTCAAGGAGTCTGGGCGTAATAGATTTTCTCTGTACAGTTTTTCTTACAATAATGATAGTGCAGATTTTACTGTTTTAGAGGCCAAAACAATTTATAACGGCAAGGAATATGTAGTCACTGAGGATATGATAGAGGATAAACCATTAGCCAGCCCTGGCAAAGGCTTTGATCAGTTAAGGCAAATAACCATATCATTTCCTAAAATAGAAATTGGTGCAGAAATATACTTCAGACGTAAGAGTATTACAAAAAAGGTTCCTATTGATAACTTTTATGGTCTTGGTTTTAACTATTGGGGAGATTATTTGCAAGCAGACAACATGAAAATCAATTCTGAGCTGCCTCTAGAGATTAAAGTGAATGATCCAAGAAGCGTATTAAAGATCGCTGAGGAAAAAAAAGATGATGTACATTCTATAAGTATTGCTTTAAAGAGAGCAATTTATGAAAATCTAATAAACGAGCCATGTGATGGAATATTGAATATTAAACACAACACTTGGGTATCACTGTCGAGCCTATCTAGATGGGAGGACTTAGCTAAAAAATTAGCTCCTGGATATTATAGTGTCATTAATCAACCACTCCCTGCAACTTTTACAGCTATAGCAGAATCTGCTGCCAATGAGAATACTGATGAGAAGAAAATTAATGCAGTTACTTCTTTATTGAATGAAAAAGTTCAGTACATGGGAGACTGGCGTACAGTGTCAGGAAAATACTTTCCGAGAGATTTAGAGAAAATTGCTGATTCTCAAGTCGGAGATTGCAAGGACTTTTCTGCTAGCACAGCTGCTATTCTGCAAAAACTTGGTTATAAAGTTCAACCTATTTTAGTTATGAGAGGAACTATTAGCATTTCTAATTTTGAAGCGTTACCCCATATGGGTAATTTTAATCATGTGATGCTCAAAGTAACAAATAGAAGTGGAAAAATATATTGGATTGATCCAACTAACACTGTCAGTATGGCACAGGGTATTTTTCCAGACATTGCTGATAGGAACGCTCTAGTACTCGATTCTGAGGAAGCGGGTTATATAAAAATTCCTGCTGTACAAGCTGAAAATTCAAAAGTGATATCCCATAGTGAATTAACTATACAAGATAATGTTGTAAATGAACGTGGTTGGCTTACCATGCAGGGGGAGTCAGCTCTAGGCTTAACAGGTGTTGGATTATATTATTCAAACGAACAATTAAGAGATTCTGTTTTTCGTACAATTAGTGGAGTATATCTTGATGAAGAAGAAAAGAAGCTTTTAGAATTGCCTGACCTTACTTCGCGTAATGTAGAGGATCTTACAATTAAGTATGAATTTCAGAAAAAAAATAAGGTTTTTAAGACAAATCTAGGGCCTGCTTTGAATTTAGGAGACAATTGGCTTAATGATGTTGTGAATACAGCTTCTGACCAAGTATCAGACCTTTTTATCGGTGTACCTAAAACTAAGGAAAGCCATATGATAATAAAAAATATCAAAATTAAAAATTGTGAAAGTTTGAATTTTGAAATAGATACTCCTTGGTTATATGTAAATAGGTTCTGTAAATATAAAAATGATGGAACTGAATTTAGTAATGTAATAGCTATAAAGAAAAGTTTTATTACTAATGAAGAATTAAAGACTGCTGAGTATAAAAACTTAAAAAGCGAGTTGGAGAATAATTTTTCTAGAGCTTCTATAATAATAAGTGAATGAGTTGTGCTGGGAAAAACACTTCTTAAAAGGCTTAAAATTTTTAAAATATGTACAACAACTTACGCGACTTCATCAAAGCCTTAGAAGAGAAAAAAGATCTAATTAGGATTAAAAAGGAAGTTTCAACAGTTCTGGAAATGACAGAAATTCATCGCAGAGTCTTGTCAAACAAAGGACCAGCTATCATCTTTGAAAACGTTGTCACAGAAAATGGTAAAAATTCAATTCCAGTTCTGGTGAATTTATTTGGTACTATTGAGAGAATTGCATTCGGGCTTGCTGGTGAGTTAAGGGATTTGGGTAAACTTCTAGCATTTTTGCAATCTCCTGAGCCACCAAAAAACTTCAAGGATGCTATAAAAATGTTTCCTTTGTTGAAAGTTGTATTGTCAATGCGAAGCAAAGTTGTGAGCAAAGCTCCATGTCAAGAGGTGGTGCTGACTGGGGATAAGGTTGACTTAAGTCTGCTGCCTATTCAAACATGCTGGCCAAATGAACCTGCACCGCTTATCACCTGGCCGATTGTGGTAACAAAAGGACCTACAAAAGACAAACAAGATAACTTTAATCTTGGAATATATCGTATGCAGGTCGTGGATAAAAAAACGACTTTAATGCGCTGGCTTGCACATCGTGGTGGTGCAGGTCACCATAAACGGTGGAAGGAGAGGGGGCAAAATATGAAGTTTCCTGCGGCTGCTGTGATTGGTAGTGATCCTGCAACAATTATTGCTGCAGTCACTCCAGTGCCGGAGACGTTGTCAGAATACCAATTTGCTGGGCTGCTGCGCAAAAAACCTCTTGAGCTTGTAAATTGTAAAACCGTCTCCCTTCAGGTTCCAGCTCACGCAGAGATCGTTTTGGAAGGCTATGTGAGTTTAGATAGGTATCAAGATGAAGGACCATACGGAGACCACACCGGTTACTATAATTCTGTTGAGCAATTTCCAGAATTTAACATTACTGCAATTACAATGCGTAAAAACCCAATTTATCTCAGCACTTTTACTGGTAAACCACCTGACGAACCATCAATTCTTGGTGAAGCACTCAACGAAATCTTTGTGCCAATTCTTGTCAATCAATTTCCAGAGATAGTAGATTTTTATCTGCCACCAGAAGGTTGTTCGTATAGAATAGCAGTAGTGTCGATCAAAAAATCTTATCCCGGGCATGCGAAAAGAGTTGTTATGGGCATACTCTCTTTTCTAAAACAGTTTTTATACACAAAATTCATTATAGTTGTTAATGATGATATAAATATACGCGATTGGAAGGAAGTAATGTGGGCAATGTCAACAAGAATGGACCCTGTACGTGATACAATCATGATAGAGAATGCCCCAATTGATTATTTAGATTTTGCCTCTCCTGAAAGTGGACTTGGAGGTAAAATAGGGTTTGATGCAACAAACAAACTTCCACCTGAAACCAAACGAGAGTGGGGAAGAAAAATTAAAATGGATGAAGAAATAGTAAAAAAAGTTACAGAGAAGTGGGGGGAATATGGACTTTAGTTGCTAAAAATTTGAAAATATGATACACTATAACATTTTGTTCATAGTTAGGTAAATGTTGTGGTAAGTTCTCAAAAGCACCAAGCTCATGTTGATTGTAATTACATTGATGAATTACAAGACAAATTTAAGGATGTAAAATTTGAACGCACTGGAAAAACTAAGGGTAGTTACATTACTAATCCTGGCAATAAAAGTACATTAAATGATTTGAGGATTTTTATAGAGACACAAATTAAAAGGATACTTAGGAGTCTTTTTGCCCCATTTATATCAAAGGCTGTGAAGAATAAACTATCTTACTTTTCTCAAGAAGAAAATAAAGATAAGAGTAAAATTTATAAGTCTGATGATATTCAAGATTTACAAGAAGGGGAGAAATACGCCATCCAGAATGTGGGTCATGCAACTCATTTAATTCAAATTCCTGGATTTAATATTTTGACAGATCCAGTATTTAACGGTTTGAGCTGGTTGTTTTATCCAGAGAAAACTAACCCTCACCCTAAAATTGAAAAGTTACCTAAAATTGATGTTATCGTAATCTCACACAATCACCGTGATCATGTGGACAAAAACTCGTTAAAAAAATTATTAAAGTATTATAAAACAAAACATTGGCCTCAACCAAAGGTACTTGTACCTATGGGAGATAAGAAGTTATTCAAGAGTTTTGGATTCACTCAAGTAGAGGAGGTGGAGTGGTATACGAAGATTTCTGTTACCAAAGATATTGATGGGGCAAACAAAACAGTAAATTTCGTTAGTATTCCTGCAGATCATCGTTCTGGTAGATCTGGTATTGACCATCACAAGTCTTTGGTTGCTGGTTGGGTAATAAATCCTGAACAAGAAGATGTAATATTCAAGTATTCAGGAGATACAAGATCTTTATCTGATGAAAATCAACAAGCAACTGATGCAGTGTTGTGGAATGAAATCAGAAGTAAGAAGATTAATAAAGAAAAAAGTGATGAAAATGTGGAAATCCCGAACATTGTTTGTTTGGAGCCAAGTGGTCCGAACTATACACGCCGTGATATGGATGTAACTCATCAGTCTACTTCATACAGTGCTCTTTTGAAATTTGTGGAAGCTAAAAACCTTGCTAAACTGAGTGGAAAAAGTTCTCAGGAGCTTTTACAGAAAATTCAAATTGTAATGATGCATCATAATAAATTTGAGCTTGGACCTGATAGATTTAATGAAGGTTTGTTTGTGCTAAAAAAGTTACTCAAGTATTTGGATCTAAGTGAAGAAGATTTAAGTAAGGAACTTGCAAGGCAAGAAGAAAAGTTGAAGCAGAATCTTGATAAGGAAAGATTGAAGGAAAGCACTCCTCTTGTAGCAAGACCTATTGTTGCAATTCTGCCTAAACAAACATCATTATTAGTTCATTCAAAAGACTTCATAATTAAAGAAACCACAAAGGTAACTGAAAAACTGGAAGACATAAGTAAAGAGCAAGTCAAGGAGCGCCTGATAGAGAGTACCATATTTCCAAAAATTGGAGAAAGATTAAATGATGAACAAGTTGTAAGCTCAAGATTTAATCCAGAAGATGTACAAAAATATAGAGGAGGGAGTAGGGTTTATAGTTGATTGATGTAATAACTCAAAAGTTTGAAATGAGCGAAGAAGTAGTAAGAAAAGTTACGGAGAAATGGAAGGAGTATGGATTGACAGATGATAAACTATGATGTAGACTACCGCCGTGTATTCAGGTGTGGTTTGTGAGGCTTTTATATATATTATTTTTGTTAGCATGTTTTTCTCTGTATTACTATTCGGGTCCTATATTCTCGCCTTGCCCAAAAGCTACAGTTTGTTTCTCACCTGAAGAAGACTGCGCTGTACCGATAATCAGCGAGATAGACCAATCTAAAGAGTCTATCTTAGTTCAAGAATATACATTTACTCTTGGAACAGTTGCAAAATCTTTGATTAACGCAAAGAGCGTGGTGTTGATGTTAAAGTCATCTTAGATAAATCACAACTCCACTCAAATATAGTGTTATAAGTGAACTGTTTTCAAATGGAATACCGATTTGGATCGATAATAAGCCAAAAATCGCCCATAATAAGGTAATAGTTATTGATAATCAAAAGGAGAGTAGACCGGTGGAACTTCCCCACCAGTCTCTCGCAAAACTGTACGTAAAGTAGAGTGGGCAGCCAGCGAGTTACTTGTTAAGTACTTTTCCAACAACCCCTCTCCGAACCACGCATAATCGTTTCCGTATCACGTGGCTCTCCAATAATCTAACGTTTTAAGGAGTCACCATCATATTTTCCATATTGGATTTTCTTATGGCATTCATGACAAACAACAAGAGTCTTCCTCTGTCGTTCAATCATTCTCTTTTTCCATTTCGGTAGCTCAGTATTACGTTTACCTAGCAAATCAGCAAGTTTACGTACGTGATGTACTTCAATCTGCTCTTGTGATTTACATAAGTTTGTGCCAATAGTCTTTGCTCTATTTCACTACGCTTATTCCATATTGGTATAAGGTTATCACTTATGCTTACCCATTTATTTCATTTTAGTGATACAGCACCAAAGTGTGTAATTAATGGTATCTTTGATGGTAAACGATCTACTCTGATTTGGATGACTTTTCGTTTTTCACCTTCATCGTTTTCAATCATCGCACCAAATTTTCTATAAATTTTCCTGCAAGTTGTTTTGTATTTAGATGCTAAAGTCTTTACTAATGATACTTCCATCACATACTTCAAATAACTTAGTGTGTGAAGGTTGTAGGCCATTTTGTAATATTGTACAATTCCTCGATATTCAGTTTGATACTGAGCAACAATACTGTAAGCTGTATCAAATATACGTTGAGGTAAATGTATAGGCTTTCCACAACGCATACACTTTTTCTGCTTTATATGATGTG
>NZ_QPIP01000015.1 GCF_003344345.1 Wolbachia endosymbiont of Cylisticus convexus
CTGAAATATGTATCCAGTAAAGATGTGAAAGTTTTCATGAATGATCTGAAAAAAATATATCGTGCTTCAAGTAAAGAAATTGCTGAGAATTATCTGCTTGAGCTGGAAGGAAAATGGGGAGAAAAGTATCCTTTAGTTATAAAATCCTGGCAGAACAATTGGGAAAACTTATCCAGTTATTTTAAGTATTCTGGGCCAGTTAGGAAGCTGATTTACACCACTAATCCAATTGAGGGGTTGCATAGACAAATCAGGAAATTTACTAAAACTAAGGGTTCATTTACTAGTACAAATGCCTTGTACAAACAGGTATATTGTGCTATAAAAAAGGTAGAGCAAAAGTGGATTATGGCTCTCCCTAATTGGGCTTTAACTATGTCTCAACTTGATATTTTCTTTCCAGATAGGTTGAAAATTGAGTTGAACTAAAAATGCGGCTTGACACACTTTTTTGAACATTCCCGGCAAAAATAAAACTTTACATTCAACACTTTCTTTTAATTTTTTCGTTCTTTCAGATTTATGAAAGCTCGCATTGTCGAGAATGATCAGGTTTTTATATTGGGACAAGCCTATTTTCGATGTATGCTTCAAATATTTCGCTGTTACAATACCCATCAATTATCCATGGTTTTTCCTTCATTCAGTGCTCCAATTATGCTCACTCTCCTTCTTTTGTATCCTGGTTTATCTGCAAATAACCTTTTGCCTTTTTTAGCCCATCCGTATGCATAAAATTCATTGTCCTCTATCCCTTATGAATATCAAGTTTTCTCCGTTTATTTCTTCTATCTTTTTCATGAACTCTTCGCGTTTCACTTTATCCCTTTCTTGATAAAGAAAAGTTTTTTTTATATCTATAGTTTACTTTTTTAAGATAGTTATATACTGTGTCCTTGCACATATTGCCAAATTCTTCAATTATCTTTTCAACTTTAATATCCCGCTTTACATCCACAAATTTGACCAGGCTATCTAAGTCTTTTATCTTATGACTATGTTCCTTTTGGTAGCCGAATGACGGTTTTATACTACCTGTTTCTTCTCTTCCACCAATATATGGTTTTCTGTCGATTTTGAACATCTTGCTTCCATTGTCATCGTCAACTATTTTCAAAACACGTCCTCTGAGATCTTCACTATATGGTTTTGGCATCCTTCTACCTTTATTATTATTCAATTGTCTGGTAGAGATCATAACTTTAAATCCTCCTATTAGGTTTAACTGCTATGATCCCCCCAACAGAACCGTACTTGCGAATTTCCCGCATACGGCTCTTCAGTGTAGCATTCATAGCATCTTTGATTACTGCTATCTGATTTAGTTTTCCTTGCATCATATCCCAACCTCTGTTGTGTTGGTGTAACAATCCCTAACTATACCGCTGATCGCTTCCCCTTGTTTCCCACACTCTGAGTACTATCAATCAGTCCGACTTCCTTTGTATCTTCCGTTAATTCTCGCCTTTGTTGACTTGTTCCAACGTACCTTAGTAGGAATACAAAGGATCTCCCAAGTTCATTTAGAATCCATCTCAACACATGACACGGCCTCCGATCCCGATAGAGTGAGTGATAACTTGCCTTATCGTTACCCTTCATGCTGTCTTCCACTATATGGAAAGTGTCGACCTCCATGATGTTGGTAATTTCGGGACTCAATACCTTCACTTTCGTTGTACCCTGTATTGTTCGTTCCCTTAGCTTTACTACGTTTGTTACCTTACGTAGCATAATGGTCCGTTTTAGGCTGTTGGCTAGACTTTGCCTAAGTTGACCAACTGTGTTCTAGACGCTTCTCTTGGCGCACACATTCTATTCCTAAACTTTTTTTAACTAACTTTAAAATCATAGAAAATACTGTCGAAAAAGGAAGTTTTCTTGTTCGTGTGAAACTGTTTTTTCCAATATAATGGATTTTCTGAAAAGTTTTCGAGTATATTGCATTTTTTATTTGTAAGATAAGATTTTTTCCTTTTTGCATGTCTCACCTAAAAAAGACACATTTTAAACTTTTTTATTGAAATAAAATAGAAACAAAAGTCCTGTCTCTTGTAGTATTTTACTCCTTAATATCTCCCCTTAAGTTGACGCCATTGCCTGTTCAGATGTTAGCTAATGTGCAAATATTGAAACCAGTGCTTCTTTTCTTGTCATCCCAGTACTGGGATGACATCGTCATAAAGTGAACCAGCTTCACACGCCACCATTTTCGGTCTCTTTTAGCTATAAATATTAAGAAATTTACTAAGTAAAAAAAGGCAAAAGAAGCCCTGACCACTGTTTATTTTCAGTATCGGCGCTTTTTAGTCTTAAACACTGCAATTTAGCTGCTTTTAAATGCAATCACAAATGTTTAAAAAATTTACCAGCAGAAAAAAAAGACAAAGAACCCCCGTAGCAGCTAGTTATTCTACTCTTTATTTTAAAATTTGACATTGGGTGATGTCTTAAACAGCGTTTTTCAGCTTGTGTAGGGAAAAACCCAGAAATTTTATAAAGACATAGTGTGCACATAGTGCAAAAATAGTACGCCAAACACAAGTCTTCTTGTCATTTTAATCTGCACAAATTGGAAAGTTAAATAATATAGCTTCATTTTCATGGTAAAGGAAAGCGGGAAGGTTTGTCAAGTAAGTTTTCTTCTCTATAGGCAGCTGCACCTCAAGCTAATAATGGACCATCGGGAACATTACCAATTACATTGATCTGGTTTAGTATTTTATTAGTTGGGTAAAAATAATTTTTTATAAACTCCTTATATATAGCTGTTAATTTGTGTATATCGTCTACTGACACACATTCGTTTGTCTGATGTGCGGTTTTGTTGATCATACCAAATTCAATCACTGGACAAATATCCTTAATAAACGCAGCGTCAGATGTACCACCACTTGTACTCAGCACAGCATCAATACCGGTAATTTTATTTATCGCATCAAGCATAATATCAGTATTTCTATCAGAAGTAGAGAGAAAAACGTTCCTGCTGTTCTGCATAGAAAGTTTATAATCGTTGGTTACATTGGAGCATATTTCATCAATCAGCTTATATAAACCGTCCGGTGTTTTTGTATTGTTATATCGAACATTAAAACTTGCTGCTATTGAACCAGGTATTAGATTGCTAGTATTATTTCCAACATCGATAGTAGTAACTTCGCAATGTGAAGGCTGAAAATATTTATTACCATTATCAAAAGTGGTATCTTTTATTCTACTTAATATCGATATCATTTTATATATTGGATTATCCGCTAGGTCTGGATAGGCAACGTGCCCTTGTTTTCCATAGCAAATTAATTCAAATGTTACAGAACCTCTTCTGCCTATTTTTATGGTATCGCCTAATTTTTCACTACTGGTTGGTTCTCCAACTACACAAAAATCTATCTTTTTTTGCTTACTTTTCATCCATTCCAAAACTGCCTTTGTTCCATGTTCTTCCGTGCTTTCTTCAGCACTGGTAATCAATGCACTGATTGAACCACTGAATCGAAACTTACCTGCAACTGAATCTACCATAGCAGCAATAAATGCGGCTATTCCACTTTTCATATCAGCTGCACCCCTTCCATATAACATTCCCTCTCCCACTTCTGGCTTAAATGGATCAGACGTCCAATCTTTTAACTCACCTGGTGGTACAACATCAACATGGCCAGCAAAACACAAATTTGGTACCCCATTTATACATTTCGCATAAAGATTTTTAACTTTATCACCAAACTCCAAAATCTCACATTCAAAACCACTTTTCTTGAGAATGTCTGCTATATACTCTATTGCCCCATCGTCTTTTGGTGTTATACTTTTAAAAGAAATTAATTTCTTAGTTAGCTCTACAGGGTCAATCTTCATATCAATCTTGAAATACTAACATTACCATATTGTAAACATTCTATGCGATATTTAAAACAAATATTACAGCAAACTGAACAAGTTCTTATAAGGGAAGTAACAGTAGACCATTGCCTTGCTGATAATATCTATGAAATATGTAGACAATACGGAAATGACATTTTTTTAGTTGCAGATGAAAATACAGCAAAACTTTTTAATAAAAACATATTTAATAAAATTTCTCACTTAATTATTCCAGCCACACCTGTCATTCCAGCGCGTGACGCTGGAATCTATACATCTTTTTCCTGGATCCCAGTATCAAGTACTGGGATGACACCAGGTAGACTGAACAGAGCTGCTTCTCTCAAAACTGTAAACCTAGTTAGAAACAAAACAAAAGATAGCGATCTAATAGTTGCATTTGGCAGTGGCACTGTTAATGATATCTGTAAGTACGCAAGCTATTTAGAAAGCAAAAACTACATATCCTTTCCAACAGCAGCTTCCATGAATGGATACAGCTCTGCAAACGCTTCAATATTAGTTGATGGATATAAAAAATCGTTTGGAGCACATCTTCCAAAGGCAATATACATTGATACCGATATAATTACCAATGCACCACTGCGCCTCACATTAAGCGGATTTGCAGATTTCATCTGTCGTTCAACAGTACAAGCCGATTGGCTATTATCTCATCTATTACTTGGCACAGAATATAATGAACTCCCCTTTAAACTTGTTCGCAACCTGGAGGAAATTTTGCTCAGAGAACACTTAGCGCTTGCTAAAAAAGACAAAAGAATAGTTTTATTACTCATGGAAGCCTTATTGATTTCAGGACTTGGAATGGTGATATCAAAGGGCAGCTACTCTGCAAGCCAAGGAGAACATATGATAGCTCATGCAATGGAGATGGTAACAAAAGATTATTCCTCTTCGTTACATGGCGAAAAAATTGCTGTTACGACGATTACTATGGCTAATTTACAGGAAAAGATATTATCAATACAAAGTCCTATCGTTAAACCAATAAACTACTTTGGCAGTAAGGATTCTGGATGTCACGCTACTGAGATGACAGAAGATTTAGCAGAGTACTTTTATAATACTGAATTTACAAAAATTTTAAAATATAAGCAAATCATGCAACAAAAAATTGGAGAGATCATTCATAAAGAATGGAATAATATTTCCAGTTTAATTAAGCGAAATTTACTATCTGCAAAACATCTGCAGAAAGTATTTGAAGATCTATCAATGCCATACTTACCTGAGCATCTAAGTTGGAACAAAGAGCAATACTGCAAGGTAGTCAATCTTGCATTTGTAACAAGAGATAGATTCACCTTTCTTGATCTGGCCAGCTGTATAGAAGAAAGTTAAGTTTTGTAGTAAAATTCTGTTATTAAAAGAGCCATAAGACAAAAGCTAACCCTTTTTCCTACCTATTATCTACTAAGCTGTACACCTGGGTAGAAAGATAACCCACCCATAGTAACCATTTCATAAGTAAATCTAGGGCGCTAAACATAGTTTAGCTTGAGTGGCTGAGGAGGGACTTGAACCCCCGACCAAGAGATTATGATCCTCCTGCTCTACCACTGAGCTACTCAGCCTAATTAAAAACCTTGCTATATATATAATCTATATGTTTCATATAATACTTCAAATCAAACAAAGACTCAAGTTTTTCAGAGTCAATAATTCCATGCAAGGATTTATCTTGTTTCAATTCGAACAAAAAACCACTGTTATCTTGCTTTACTTTCATTGCATTGTTCTGAACAATTTTATATGCCTCTTCCCTAGTTAAACCGCTATTTACTAACTCAAGTAATACACGCTGTGAAAAAATTAAACCTCTTGAAGAATTTAAATTCTTTTCAACGTTTTCTCTATTGACCACTAATTTATCTATCAAATCTGTTAATCGCACTAAAGCAAAATCCATTGTTATACAAGCATCAGGAGCAATGCACCTTTCTACAGATGAATGTGATATATCTCGTTCGTGCCATAATGCAACATTTTCTAATGCAGGAAATACATAGCTGCGTATTAAGCGTGAGAGCCCAGTCAAATTCTCACTTAAAATAGGATTACACTTATGCGGCATAGCAGAGCTTCCCTTCTGCCCAGTGGAAAAATATTCGGAAATTTCTCCAACTTCAGTTCTTTGCAAATGACGAATTTCAACAGCAACATTTTCCATTGAGCTTGCAACCACTCCCAAAATTGAAAAGAACATGGCATGTCTATCACGAGGAATGACTTGGGATGATATGGTTTCAGGTATGAGTCCCATTTCTTTCGCTACATGCTCTTCAACATACGGATTAACATTTGCAAAATTACCTACTGCACCTGATATTTTACAAATTGAGATCTCTTTTTGCACGTTAATTAATCTCTGATAATTACGTTTAAATTCAGCATAAAATCTAGCAAATTTTAATCCAAGAGTTGTTGGTTCTGCATGCATTCCATGACTGCGCCCAACACAAACAACATCTTTATAGTCCTCAGCTTTTTTTTTCAATGCTGCAAGTATATTTTCTAGATTCTCAAGTAAAATATCACATGATTCTTTCAACTGAACCGCAAGGCATGTATCTAAAATATCAGAACTTGTCATTCCATAATGAAGATAACGAACATCAACTCCCGCTTTTTCAGCAATGTATGTCAAAAAAGCTATAACATCATGTTTTACAATAGATTCAATTTCATTGATACGCTCAATATCAAATTCAATAGAACCAGAGAGCTTTTTAGCAACATCGTTTGGAATTACTTCTAATTTTGCTTGAGCTTCACACACTAATTTTTCTATTTTGAGCCATATATTGAGCTTATTTTTTTCTTCCCAAATGGAAGACATTTCTTTACGGCTATAGCGTGGGATCATTAGATGAACTCTGACTCATTCCTGCACATGCTAGACCCCAATGTCACACATACAACTGTACGAACATTATGATTTGAGTCCACCATGAGCCAGTGCTTGACACTGGGATCCAGGCATTTTGATTAGACACTAAGTAGGTGAATGTAAAAGTAGCTAATTTTATGTAAAAACAGCATTTTCGATGGAATCGCATGAAAGGGCTGAATCCCAGTGTCAAGCACTGGAATGACACCTTTGTGTTTGAGGCAAAAACGGCCATAATATTTAACACACTGTTTCTGAGATAAACGTTTGCACAGTTGTGTGTCACGCAGTGGGACGACACTGGTAGTTGAGATGTTTTATTCACTGCTATTCGTTATTTGTATCTTCTTGTTGCTCAGATTTCTGATTTTGCAACTTTACTTGCCTCAATTCATGTGCATCTTTTTCAGATCTTACAACGTATATGGTAATTGGTACTATCACTTTACTATGTAATTCTATATTTACTTGATACTCGCCCAAATTTTTGATACTTATTCCACCAAAAGATAAATTATGATGACTTATCTCATACCCTTCTTGTGATAAAATTTTTGCAATTTCACGTGTTGTTACAGAGCCAAAAATCTTTCCATCCTCTGAAGCCTGCTTTATTAATATTACAAATTTATCATGCAATGATAATCCAAGCACTTTTGCTGCACTTAACTTTTTGATATTTTCTTCTTCCAATAACAAACACTGTTCCTCTAACTTTATTAAATTTTCCTTAGTGGCTTTCATCGCCTTTTTTTGTGGAAAAAGAAAATTACGTGCATAACCTGGCTTAACTTTGACAACTTCACCAAGCTTACCTAAAGTTCTTATATTTTCCTTTAAAATTACTAACATAAATTACCTAACTTTTTTAGTACAGTAAGGAGCAAGAGCTAAAAAGCGTGCCCTCATGATCGCTAAGCGTAACTTCCTTTGTTTTTTTGCACACACACCTGTTAATCTTCTAGGTAACATTCTACCATAGTCAGAGGTAAATTTAGACAATAAATCTATGTTCTTATAGTCTATATCTTCACCTTTAAATGCAGCAAGAGGACAGACTTTAGAACGCTTAAAACCAGTTCTATTATTTACAGATACGTAAGAATTATTAAAACTATTTCGTCTTTTCATCATTATGCACTTTGCTCCTCAATTTGTTTATCCATCATGTAAGATTTACCTTTAAAAAACTCATTAACCCGCACAGAGAAGTGGCGAATAATACTCTCATTCAGTTTTACTCTACGCTTAAATTCATCCATAATGCTTGAAGTAGAACTTATACACATCATACAGTAATGACCACTTTTCACCTTATTTATTGGGTATGCAAAATCCAATAGACCCCAATATTCATATTTTATCAATCCTGAAGCTTCAATATTTTTCAAAAGCACTTCCAGCGTTTTACTCAATTGATTTGAGCCTACTATTTTAAAACTTTTCAAAACCTCTTGGAGGATCTTTATTAG
The DNA here is from genome assembly GCF_003344345.1 of Wolbachia endosymbiont of Cylisticus convexus. Next base: position 8,254 of record NZ_QPIP01000015.1, read on the forward strand.
ATGTTGTGAAATATTTTCCTTAAAAGCATTTACTACATTATAGATAAATGCACTTTTAGTATTAGCTCCTGGAAGGTTCATAAGATTTTGTGTTATTCCCGTATCACTTAGTTCATCTTTCAACTCTTTATCGATTTTTAACTTTATTTCTTTTAAATTTGAGAAATCTTCTTCCAACTCAACCCATAAAATTTTTGTAAGCTCTTCCAAGACACTAGAGTAAACAATCAGACTCTCTTTAATGTTTTCAGCACTTGTCTCTAACTCTTGTTTTGTAACTGTGCCATATTCTCTTTCTATAAAACTTTTAACCCCCTGAGAAATAACATCTGCTTTAATATTTTTCAACGAAATAGCCAATTCTTGGACCATTTCTTCTACTTCTTGCCGCAACAAGCTCTGTTGTGCTATAAAAGTAAATTCATAAAGATTCACTATATCTTCCTTTAATATCAATTAAACACTTTATTATATAAAACTTTTTTATATAAGCAAGTTATTTGTATTAATTTCTATGCCTTTAATCCAACTTAAGTTAGATATTTCACAAATAGCTTGGGGGGTGATTGAATATGCACCTGGCAACAAGATGCTTACTTTATGTTTTTCAAGAAGAAGCTCAAGCATTATTTTGGTTTTGCCTCCATTTTTCAACACTGAATTCAACTCCTCAGCAACTTTTTGCAAATCTGCACATACAGCAGTTAAAACTAATCCTCTCATTAGAGAAGTGACCTTTTCTGTAAATTCAGATATGTCCTTTCCTGATAGCCTCGTTGTGCTCTCCGAAATTTCAAGGTCAATTACTACAAATGTTCCAGGCGAAAATAGATTCCTTTTTTCTTCTATTATTTCATTATTGTAGAATGCTATTTCAGAAACATTGTGGGGGTCAGAAAGCGTGAGGATAACAAATCTTCCACGCTCTGAAGTTCTCATACGTACATTTAATATTACACCAGCAGTTTTTGTCGTCTTACTCTCTCCGATAAACCCAATATTTAATTTTTTCAAAAGAGTTCTAAATTTTTCAAGTGGGTGATTAGTTAAGTAAAATCCCAGTGAAAATAACTCATGCTCTAATTTTTCCTCTTCATTGAAATCTTCCACATCCTCGAGTTTTGGCTTGAGGACATTAAGATTGCCAAATAAAACAGCTTGATTTGACTGCCTATTTTTATTTGCAAAGTAAATCAGCGTATCTATTGATTCATATAGTTGCTTTCTATTTTGATGCACACTATCGAATGCTCCAGATTTAATTAAGCTTTCTAGTGCCCTTTTATTTATTATATGACCCGAATTTTGAACGAATTCCCATATGTCCTTATAAGGTGCGTTTACTACCCCTTCCGCTATAGACAAACCAACATTACGCAGAGCAGCAATTCCGTAACGTACATGTTCACTCTCTATTGAAAATTTAGCCTTAGATTTGCTGATATCAGGTGAAAGAACAGCAACTCCACTGAACTTTGCAGCATGATAAAATAAGTTTAGCTTGTCTCTATCATCAATATTTAGATTCATCAAGGCCGTAAAAAATTCTAACGGGTAGTTAGCCTTAAGGTAAGCTGTTTGGTAAGATATAATCGCATATGCAGCTGCATGAGATTTGTTAAATCCATAACCAGCAAATTTTGCAACAAGGTCAAAAATATAACTTGCCCTATCATAATCAACACCATTTTTCGTTGCTCCTTGGATGAAAAGTTCACGTTGTTTATCCATCTCTTCTTTGATTTTCTTACCCATAGCACGTCTGAGTAAATCTGCCTCTGCAAGGCTATACCCAGAGAGAATACGTGCTATTTCCATTACCTGTTCTTGGTAGATTATCACTCCGAATGTTTCTTTCAACACCTCCTCAAGCAATGGGTGAATATAATCTGGCTTTTCAAGCCCGTGTTTTCTTGCAATATAAGTTGGAATGTTATCCATAGGCCCTGGACGGTAAAGGGAGATTAAAGCAATGATGTCTTCAATGCAGTCTGGTTTTAGCTTTATTAAAGCTTCTCTCATACCCGAACTTTCAAGCTGAAATACTCCAATTGCATCACCTCTTGAGAGCATTTTATAGGTTTTCTGATCATTCAAAGGTACTGAAGAAATATCAATTTTTTTTTCATTGCGATTAACTAAACGACAAACATGATCTATTAGCGTTAGCGTACCAAGTCCGAGAAAATCAAATTTTATTAGCCCAGCTTTTTCCACATATTTCATGCTATATTGAGTGATTGGCAGAGCTGAATTTGGATCATAATACACAGGAACAAAATTTTCTAATTTTTGATCGCATATTACAATTCCAGCAGCATGAGTTGAAACATGACGGTATATTCCCTCAAGCTTAAGAGAGATATCAAGGAGTTTTGCAATTACTTCATCACTGTCCCTTTCTTTCTGCAGATTTTGATCAAACTCTATCGCTTGTGATAAAGTTACAGGGTTTACTGGATTAAACGGAACCATTTTGGATATTTTATCCACCTGAGCGTAAGGCATCTGTAGCACCCTACCAACGTCACGCAGCACAGCCCTAGCCTGCAATTTTCCAAAAGTGATTATTTGAGCAACATAACCGTACTTCTTCCAAACATAATCAATAACTAAGTCCCTCTTTTCCTGGCAGAAATCAATATCAAAGTCAGGCATCGATATACGATCAGGATTTAAAAATCTTTCAAAGATCAGACCAAATTTTATTGGATCAAGATCTGTAATTTGTAGTGCCCAAGCAACAATTGACCCAGCACCAGAACCCCTTCCTGGACCAACTGGAACGCCATTTGCTTTGCTCCAACGAATGAAATCAGAAACTATCAAAAAGTAGCCAGCGTAGTTCATCGAAGTTATTACGCTTAGTTCGTAATTCAACCGATCGTAGTATTGCTTGAAATCGATATCATGTTGTGTGTCATCATCTGGTTTGGTGTCATTCCAGCGCGTGACGCTGGAATCTCTCTGGATCCCAGTATCAAGTACTGGGATGACAGTGGAGGGTGTTCTGGTGACAGAAGAAGATTGTGAAATACGAAGCTCTAATCCCGCAATCGACTGCTCCCTCAATTCTTCATTCTCAGTTTTATTTTCTCGACAAGGAAATTTAGGCAAAATAGGCTGCCTACTTCTTGGCATGTAAGAGCATCGTCTAGCTACTACTAAGGTGTTATAAATTGCTTCGGGGATATCGCTAAACAGCTCCTCCATTTCTGCTGCAGATTTGAAATAATGCTCAGTGGTTAGCTTTTTCCTGTTATTTTCGAGAGCATAACTACCCTCTGATATACACGTTAATATATCATAAGCTTCATAGTCAGATCTATTTGTAAAGAATACGTCATTTGTTGCAACTAGTGGTATATTGCACTGATAAGCAAAGTCTATCAAAGCTTCTTCAAGCTCTAGCTCTTTATTCAGCCCATGACGCTGCAATTCAACATATAAATGACCATCGAATGCTGAAAGCAGTTTTTCAACCGTTTCTTTATCTTGCCCCAATAATAGTTGAGCCAAACATCCACCGGTTAAAGCGATTAGACCCGTACTTAAATTCAATAGCTCATCAAAATCAACGTAAGGAATATCGCTGTTGTTCTTGCGCTTTCTAAAAGACTCACTCACCAAAGTGACTAAATTAGTGTACCCTTGTTCATTTTTTGCAAGCAATAATATAGATAAATTTTGTTCTGAATGTTTAACTATAATATTGCATCCTATTATTAGCTGTATTCCCCTACCTGCTGCATATTCTGCAAATTCGAGTGAGCCAAATAAATTACCTGAATCAGTAATTGCAACCGCCGGCATTTTATTTCGCAAACAAAGACCGATCAGCTCCTCAATTTTAACCGAGCTTTCAAGCAGCGAATAAACACTATGAACACGTAAGTGTATGAACATAAAAAACTTTAGATTAGCAATAGAAGGATAACATTAATTTACCCGTAAGGATATGAAAAGGTCCAACAGGAAAAACTTGACAAACCTTGCCATTTCCCTTACCATGACAGTAAGAGTGTTTATCCTTGTTTTTGATCCGCGCGGGTTCAACAACAAAAATTCAGTAAAAAACTCAGATATTTATTGGCAAATTACAAAAAATTATAGCGGCTGCATGTCTTTTTTATTTTTTCTACATTCAGCCAAATCGCGCTTAAAATAAGCGTTAGCACATTATTACAACGCCAATTTAAATTATTATAGGGTCAAAACTCGCTATACGGGGGTTCTTTTGTCTTTTTTTTATTTAGTAAATTTCTTAATATTTATAGCTAAAGTAATTTTAGAGAGCCAGCGCGTGACGCTGATTCCTGGATCCCAGTGTCGGAGCACTGGGATGACAACAAAGGGCTACTTGAATGATACCCATATTCCAGCATTTGATGCTGAAATCCAGAAATTTTTACTATAAATAAGCATATTGAGCACAAAATTATGCTAAAACACAACGTTTTTTGAGATTACGGAAAGCCAGTGTCAGCTACTTGGATGACACCACAGAGGGTACTGGGATTACACAAAAAGGGCTACTTAAATGACAAGATAGATAGAACTGGCATGAATTGGATTTGAGTAACTCAAATGACCAATGAAAACTGTAACCCTAAACATTGAAGCACTATTATGCACTAAATGATAATTTTCATACACTTGTCATGGTAGTCGTGAAAGAAATAATTCATACAATAAGCATGAATGAAATAATTGACATGATTTGGAAATTTATATATTATAAAGTATTAATAGTTAGTTAATTTATGAGGTGGAAGCATGGGTTATAAGCTAAGAAAAAGAGAATATGATTATAATGAAAGTTTATTTAAAGAGCTAGGCATTGAAACGCAAGAAGTAGAAGGTCGTAACTTCCTAGAAATATCTAATATAATAGCAAAAAATTATAGAAGGTTATCAATAAAGTGTCACCCAGATAAATCAGGAGGTAGCGATGAAAAAATACAGGCCCTTAACAGAAATAAAGCAGCACTTTTGCAATATATTAAATCACCAAATAAGAAGAATAGGGGATTAATCATTCCTGAAGAAACGCGAAGGTGTTTACAATTGATTAAGCAACGTCAGAATAATAAGTATACAAAGTATTATGTTGTTTTTAGTTTGGTAAGATTCTTACTGTACATCTCGTTATTAGTGTCGTATATTTACTTGGGGTTTAAGCTATATAAGGCTGCTAATTTTACTGACGCACCTGGCATTTTGTTTAGTGCAAGCCTAATAACATCTGTTACAATTTTTTTCTTATCTGTTTATTTGATAGCTTCTGTAGTTAAAGAAGATTTGGATTTGCAAAATTCTCAACGGGAACAAGGTGAAAATTTAGATCAAGAAGAGAGATGGGAAGAAATATTAAAAAGTAAAAGATTTAAATATCTCATTTTTATTGCCCAATATTCGAGTTATCTCCCTCCTATTTTATTAATAGCAGGTTTGGTGTTACAGTACCAATCTAGTTGCTTAAACAGTAAAATACTCATCGGATCTACTGCAGTACTAGGTTGTATTTTATTATTACAATTAGCAAGTGAGATCTACGAGAGAAAAGTTGTAAATCTTGTAAAAACTGAAGGAAGAGGTGATGAACAAAATGTACCTATAGGAGCATTAACCGGAAAACCAAGCAGCATTGTAAATCCTGATGGTGCTTTTAACGTCTCGGCTCATCAAGTAGGTTGATTATTCTCCATAGCAAGATCTCTAGCTAGAAATAACGAGCCACAGATTAGTATGGTTTTGACGTTTTGAATAGAGGCTTTCAGTATGTGATTTAATATTGCATCGCCGATTGATTCACATTCAATAGCATTTATTCCTATACTATTAGCTCCTTCTTTGATTAAATCTGTATTTGTTGCTTGAGGTTCAGATTTAACACAAATCGCGCATAATAGTTTGATATATGGCTTTAAGTGCTCTAAGAACTCTTCCACATTTCTGTTACGGGTAACACCAAAAACCACATAAATACCTTCAGCAAAATTATCTTTTACCCACTGAGATAGCACTCTAGCACCGTCATTATTGTGTGCACCATCTAAAAATAATTGCCAATCTTTTGGTAATAAAGAAATTAAATTACCTTCTTTTATAGACTCTAGCCGCGCAGGCCAATAAGTGCTCTGTAAACCTGAAGCAATGTTCTCTTCTCCAATATCAAATCCATATTTTCCACTTAAAATGCTACATGCTGAAATGGCAGTTCCTGCATTGATTATTTGGTGATCACCCTTCAGGGATGGTAAAGGAAATTCTATTGATTGAACAGACGATTGAAAGACCATTTTGTTATTCTGTTTTTCGCAATTCCATTCAAATCCTCCTCTGTACAGAGGAGATCTCTTATTTATTGCATGGTGTTCTAGCGTATTTATTATAGATTTCTCTTGTGGCGCTATTACACAAGGAACATTAGGTTTCATTATTCCAGCTTTTTCACTTGCTATAATCTCCACAGTGGGACCAAGATATTCTGTATGATCAAGGGCAATGGCAGTGATAATTGTTAAAATCGGATTATCTATAACATTTGTTGCATCAAGCCTTCCACCCATACCTACTTCAACTAAACTAATATCAGCTTTATGACGAGAAAAAGCTAAGAGAGCTGCAATTGTTGTAGCTTCAAATAGAGTAATAGATTGCTTTCCAATTGCGATGCGACATTCTTCTAACAAGCTATATAATTCATTGTCGTCGATATGGCTGCCTGCAACAACTATTCTCTCATTAAAATTCACTAAATGCGGAGAAGTGTATGCATGAACCTTATATCCTGCTGCTTGCATTATATATCTTATAAACGATAGTGTCGATCCTTTACCATTAGTTCCAGCTATGTGAATTATTGGCGGTATTTTTTTCTCAGGATTGCCTAATCTATTGAGAAAGCTTTTTATGCGGTCAAGAGAAAAATCCTTTGGTCTACTGCCAAGCGGCTTAGGCCAATGAGGCATGTACATCATGGATTATTGTTACATTTTAATTCGTCTATTACACTTGCCATGCCATGCGTGTCGATTTTTTCACTAAATTGAGAACGTTGATTAATGGCAATACTTATCCCACTCATTATAACATCGTTTATTAAGAAAGAACTATCACTTTTAGTAACTTTAAAGTCAATATTTGTAAATTCCTCATCACCATAAGAAAGTCTTGTTCCTATCAGACAGGTTTCATTGTCAATTGCTTTTGTACTCATTATGATCATTTCACTATTATTTATGTATTTATACAAGATTTTAGCGCATAAACGCGTGAGATATACTTCATATTCTTTTAAAAACTCTTCTTTTTCTTTCTGAGTAGCCAATTTCCAATATTTCCCTATGACAAATTGAGATATTCCTTTGAGGTTAACGTTATTCTGAATGATCTCCCGAAGCTTTTCGTGTACATGATCTAGATTTTTTCTGTTTCCTTTCATAGATGTGCTGTCTACTTGCTGCTTCATGACAAGCACAAAAGTTTTGTGACCTATGCAATTAGCATAAGCGCTTGAAGAGATTACAATAAAAATGGCTAAGAGCTTAATAATATTCATAAGATATATTTATTAGCTATGATACTTAAAATGCAAAATTTAACAAAGGCAAAATAATAATCGCTAGCTTTAATATATATAGACATACTCTATATAAATAATCTATAATTAATTGGGGTCTGTGCTATACGTTATGAGTTAAGTTAAATTTCCCGAGCGATAATTTCTAATTAAGGGAATTGCCTCTGTTAATTTCATTGAAATTAGTACGTGATGCCCACCTTAACTTTAGGTCTCAGGAATCTACTAAGGCTGACGGTAGATATGGATCCCGTTTTCATTGTTCAGATTTATGTTCCACCAATATAAAGAACAAGGTATCTTTTTCTGTTCATCTCATGAGATATTTCAAGTTGTAATTGACGTTGAGAAGTATCCCGATTTTGTTCCTTGGTGCAAAGCTGTTTATATAAAAGAAAAACTGATAGCCAAATGATAGTGGATCTCCTCGCAGCTTTTCATGGTATTAAAGGAAGCTACACATCAGGAGTGACCTTCCTTTCTCCAAGTGGAACAAATGAAGGTTGGATAAAAGCTGTGTCATCAAATGGAATATTTAAACATTTATACAACGAATGGAAATTCACTCCTATGAACGAAAATAAAACTATGGTAGAGTTCTATATAAAGTTTGAATTTAAATCCAACTCATTTTCCACTTTACTAAAGTCAGTATATAAGTATACACAAAGCAAAATAATTGCTGCATTCAAAGACAGAGTCGAAAGCCTTGCCAAGTAAAAGTTATCTTGACATTATTTATATAAATGCATTATTTTTTTAATAAGTTAAGTGTTTCTATTGTAATGATTTTTAGATTATTGTTTTTACTAATTTTTATAAGTGTTAGTTCTTATGGAGCTACTGAACAAAACTTACCCAATACTCAAAACACTGATGAAATAACACCAAAAGAACTACTATCACTATTGCCTGATGATAAATTATTAGGAGATCCAAAAGCACCAATTTTAATGATAGAATACGCCTCACTCACTTGTTATCACTGTTCTCTTTTTCATAAGAAAGTTTTTCCTAAAATCAAAGAGAAATACATAGACACAGGTAAGATGTTATATGTATTTCGTCATTTCCCTTTAGATTATAGAGGTTTAAAGGCTGCAATGCTGAGTCATTGCTATGAAAAACAAGAAGACTACTTTAATTTTAACAAAGCTGTTTTTAATGCAATAGACTCGTGGAACTACTCCAATTTCAGTGATTTAACTGTACTACAAAGAATTGCTGCACTAAGCAATTTGAAGCAAGATACATTTAACCAATGCATTAATGATAAAAAAATGATGGATAAAGTTATAAATGATAAATCACTGGCAATTAATAAACTTGATATCATGGCTACTCCGATATTTTTCATCAAGCTTAACGATGATAAATCATACGTAGATCATAATAAAATTAAACACGAAGGATATAAAGAGCTAAAATACTTCACTAACGTAATAAATGAATTATATGGAAAAGCTATAGTGAAATAGTACCACTGCAGCTTACCACATAAAGGCTCTATACTGAATCATTGCTTTTTGTCGCTGTTTGTTGCTTTTTACGCTCAAACTCTCTTTTTTTACTGTGCCAAGCATAGTAATACATGGCAATTTTATTCTCTATTAATATTATCGTTCCATCATAAAATTGGACCATATCCATAACTTTTTTCTGAGCTTCGTTAAAGCGTTCTTTGTACTTCTCGCGGTAAGCTGGATTGTATAGTAATCTCACCCCTTCATTATTATTAGACTTTTTGTTTAACGTTTCAACTTCATTAGCAATGTTATAAGACATATAACCCCCTCTAATTGATTATAAAAATTACATTTCAAGAGAAATGTGAATAAACAACTCCTTAATTCTAGTATAACAATTAATTGTTATACTAGTTAACCATAGTAAAATATATAATAATTTTTGTCACTTAAAATTTTACTTTATAAAATAACAACTTAAAATAAAAGTTTTTATTATTTTAAACTATATTATTATATCTACAAATCTTGTATAGATTGAACCTCCCTAATTTATATTATAAAACTTAATGCGTCATAACTTTAGCACAAAATCGTTGTACATAAGAAACTTATTTGCAAAAGAGTATAAAAAAATAGAAGAATATTGTACTCTTGAGAAGGGGCAACGTATTCAAATCACTCCTGAAGAAGGAAAGTTACTCAGTTTATTTATCAAAATTCATAAAATCAAAAGTATCGTTGAAATTGGCACGTTATATGGTTATTCGTCAATTTGTATGGTAAAGGCTCTATCGGAAAACGGTCATATATATACAATAGAAAATAATCCTCAGCATTGCAAAATAGCAAAAAAAAATTTTAGTATTTTTAATCTGAGTGACAAAATTTCTTTAATAGAAGGCAATGCATTGGAAAAACTTAATGAATTGTCAGCAAAAACACCTTTTGATATGATATTCATCGATGCTGATAAAGTTAGTTATCCTAAATATTTAGATTGGGCAGAGCTATACATTAAACAAGATGGGCTGATTGTTGCAGATAATACTCTATTGTTCAACACAGTATTCTTAGAATCCCCTCCAAAAGGAGTGTCAGAGAAGTCATGGCATGCTATGAGAGAGTTTAATGATAGATTGTCAGATGAAAAGAAATATTTCTCTATATTGATTCCGACTGATGAAGGAATGACTGTAGCTTTAAAGCTAACGTAAGTTAAAAATCAAGATCAGCATAATGTTTAGGAGGAGTTAAGCCAAAAACTCTCTCTAATAATATTTCGCGAAAGCAAGGCCTTGATTTAACAATGGAGTACCATTCTTTTAAAATCTTACTTTTTTCCCATGGAAAACTATTTACGTAGTCTATTATAGAAATATGCGATGCTAAGGTAATATCGGCTAAAGTGAACTTATCGATTGCAAGCCAAATATTTTTGCTAATTAAGTATTCAATGTATTCTATATGGTAAGATAGGTTATGTTGAGCTGCATGAAGAAACCTAGAGTCAGGGCTGCGGTTAATTATCACTTTTTCGTTTATGACATATTTAGTAACTTCATTATAAAATTTATTGTCAAACCAGTTAATTAAAGCACGTGTTTTAGACTTAATAACAGTAGAAGAGTCGAGCAGTTTGATGTTGCTGCTATAAGTCTCTTCTAAATATTCACAAATAGCGTTACTATCTGCTATAATAAGGTTGTTATCCATAAGCACTGGTACCTGTCCAGTTGGATTAATCTTCATGAATTCATTCCGCTTCTCCCATGGATTTTCGTATACCAAATCGCAACTCAGCTTTTTTTCCTTGAGAAGAGCTCTAACTTTTCGTGAAAATGGACAAAGAGGAAAATGATATAAAATCATAATATTCCTCTTTTGTTGTCCCAGTATCTATAGGTTGTCATGCAAGTAGCTGACACTGAAATCCAGCTTATTTCATTATAGACATTATTTTTAACATATACTCCTAGAATCCATTGTCCATTGCATAATTTCCAAATATTTTTATACTTGGATCCCAGTGTCACGCACTGGGATGACATAAATAAACGCTGAAATGGCATAAATAAACATTGGAGCGACAATCTTATAATAACTTGCATAACAACTAACTTTTTGTTTATTTGAAAGTAACAGTGTACGAAATTTAACATATCAAGCTATCGAGCTGATATAGAATATACCTTGCTAAATAAAAAAAAAGTATAACCTTTTATAAGGTATGCAGGCAAAAATTCTGTAACTTGGTCAGGTCAGAAATGAAGCAACCATATCAGAACCTTTTTGGGTTGCATACCTATTTTACTATTTTTTTTATTCTGGGCTATGAACATAGCATTAAAATATCGTCCTAGTAGCTTTAAAGATTTAGTAGGTCAAGATATATTGGTGCGTATACTAGAAAACGCTTTTACTCTCAACAAAATTCCACAATCTATACTACTTTCTGGCAGTAGTGGGATTGGTAAAACTACTACTGCAAGAATAATAGCTTTATGTTTGAATTGTTCATTGGGACCAACTTTTGAACCTTGTGGATTATGTGCAAATTGTCTGGCGATAAAAAATTCAAGTCATCCAGATGTAGTTGAAATCGATGCAGCAAGTCACACTAGCATTGAGGACGTTAGAGTGATCTTAGGAGATATTTGCTATTTACCCATAAGTTCTAAATTCAAAGTTTACATTATAGATGAAGTACACATGTTATCTAGTAGTGCATTTAATGCATTACTTAAAACTCTAGAAGAACCACCATCTAGCGTAAAGTTTATTCTGGCAACTACAGAAATAAAAAAGATACCAATAACTATTATTGCACGTTGTCAAAGGTTTGACTTACATAACATTCCTGCAGCTAAGATAGTGGGGCGTTTAAATGATATTGCACAAAAAGAAAATTATTTTATTGAAAAAGAAGCATCGGAATTAATTGCTCACCACTGTAGTAATTCAATGCGTAACGCTTTATTTTTGATGAATCAAGCAGTGCTATATAGCAAAGATGGTACAATATCCACTCAAAGTGTTACAGACATACTTGGTCTAGTAGACAGAAACGTTATATTTGATCTACTGGAAGCAGTATTAGATAGTGATTTACAGAAGGCTTTGTCAGTATTCGACAACGCGGTAAAGACAGCAAACTCACTCAATATTTTTGAAGATCTGCTGCAAACAATCCAGTTAGTGTGCCGTTTTTTAATTACAAAAGAGATTGATACAGAATGTGAGAAGAGCAGAGTAAAAGACTTGAGTACAAAGAAGTCTTTAATATTTTTTCGAGATTGTGGAAGGTGTTGCTTAAAAGTATTCAAGATATAAAAGTTTCAACATGCAATGAGGTTGCTGCTGAAATGATGTTAATTAGCCTTTGTTATCTTTCTGATTTGCCTTCTCCGGAACAGGTGATCAAGAAAGTTCTTTCGCAGAGTATACAGCAGGGAAATACGCGTAATATAGGAAGTGAACAGCAACAAAATTATGATTTTAATAAGGTTTTGCAGTTATTAAGGCAGAGTAACCAAATTTATCTTTACAAACAACTGTGTAGTAATCTACAATTAATAGATTGTAGACTTGGGTATTTAAAATTAAAAGCTGTATCTAAGTTGAATAGTAATTTTTGTAATGACTTGAAAAATTACTTAAATCAAGCTACTAAGCAGGAGTGGGTTATTATAGTTGATACGAGTTATATGAACAGGGAAGTGAGCAATTTAAATTATGCACCTGCAGTTAAGGGTATACTGGATGCGTTTAAAGGTGCAAAGGTGGTTAATGTAGAGAATAAGGAGTAAGTTGTGGATTTCAGTCAAATAATGAAGCAAGCGCAAGAAATGCAAAAAAAGCTTGCGGAAGCTCAAGAAAAATATATTGGAAAAGAGTTTCAAGGTATTTCTGGTGGTGGCAAAGTTTCTATATTAGTGGAAGTTATAAAAATAGGTAGCTATAAAGCTAAAAAGGTAAACATAGACTTAGAGCTTATGAGAAATGAAGAAAAAGATATAGTAGAAGATTTAGTGACAGCAGCGTTTAATGATGCTATTAAAAAAGCAGAAGAGGATATGGCAAATGCAACTTCTGATCTTGCAGGTATGATGGGTTTACCACCTGGATTTAAACTTCCTTTTTAATCTGTATTACTGAAATTTCTCTTGATGTAATAACTAAGTATTTTCTTTTTACTATTTCTAGTGCTAGTATTTCTTAATATAGCATATTTGCATTACTGCATGAACATGAAGCAAGTTACAGTGGTAAAAACAAAGCAGAAGATAAAAAGACTAGTGAAGTGAAAACCAAGAACGAAAAAAGTCATATAATTCTATTTATTTATTAATAAAGCCTTTGTATTCTTCTGAAAAGAAGTTAAGATATAGAATATTTTGTGTTATTAAGTTAGCACTTGACTTAACTTTAGTTATCATTTAGACTGCTAAAGTGGAATTTTAATTTTTTTAACGAGGGCAATTATGCATTATAAAAAGTTTTTTTCAGCAGCTGCTTTAGTGACGTTGCTAAGCCTATCAAACTCTGCTTTTTCATCAGATCCTATTGGTCCAATAAGTGATGAAGAAACTAGCTACTACGTTCGTTTGCAATATAATGGTGAAGTTTTACCTTTTAAAACAAAGATTGATGGTATTGAGTATAAAAAAAATAACGACGCTCAAGATCCTTTAAAAGCATCTTTTATGGCTGGTAGTGGTGCATTTGGTTATAAAATGGATGACATCAGAGTTGATGTTGAGGGACTTTACTCACAACTAAACAAAAACGACGTTAGTGGTGCAGCATTTACTCCAGTAACTGTTGCAGACAGTGTGACAGCGTTTTCAGGATTAGTTAATGTTTATTATGATGTAGCAATCGAAGATATGCCTATCACTCCATACGTTGGTGTTGGTGTTGGTGCAGCATATGTAAGCAATCCTTTAGCAACAAAAATTGCTGGTGATAAAGACTCTGGATTTGGTTTTGCTTATCAAGCGAAAGCTGGTGTCAGTTATGACGTAACTCCAGAAATCAAACTTTACGCTGGCGCTCGCTATTTTGGTTCTTATGGCGCTAGCTTTGATGGAGAAAAACAAGATCCTGACGATTCAAGCAAAAAGGTTGCTGATAAAGGCGCACACAAAGTCTTTTACAGTACTATTGGTGCAGAAGCTGGAGTAGCATTTAATTTCTAGTCTACTCTTATTGTTTTGTATCAGTTTTTTCTTGTTGTCCCAGCTTATGGTGCTGGGGTTTAGAAAAAAACATGTGAATTTCCAGTGTTTGAACACTGGAATGACACATTGTTTATTTAAACTATAGCGTTTATCGTTACACGCTAGTGATTTTAATCAGGTAGCTGATACTGAAGTGTACTGCTACTAAGATCTCAATTAGATGGAAAGTTGTGCTTTTTTTAATTAAAGCTTGAATTTTTTACTAAAAATCAATATATTATATACATGGAGTTTTAATTTAAGTTATTATGTTGACCCCAGTAGCGAATTTATGTGTTAATAGTAGCACTAATCTTATGCAATATATTGCTGAAGTGCGAAAATTTCCTATGCTTTCCCAAGAAGAGGAAGTGCGATTAGCAAAAAATTGGCAAGAACATAAGGATATTTCTTCTGCTCACAAGTTGATTACCAGCCATTTGAATTTAGTAGTAAAAATTGCAATGAAATTTAAGAACTACGGGCTATTGTTGATGGACTTGGTCATGGAAGGAAATATGGGTTTAATGCATGCAGTGAAAAAGTTTAATCCTGACTTGGGATTTCGTTTTTCAACTTATGCAGTATGGTGGATTGAAGCTTCAATAAAAGACTTTATATTGAAATCTTGGTCACTTGTGAAAATAGGTACAACGCAAGCGCAAAGGAGATTATTTTTTAGTTTACGTAAAATGAAAAAAAGAATTTTACAATACACAAACAGAGAAACTTTGAGTAACGAAGAAATAAAAGCAATATCAAGTGAGCTTTCTGTATCTGAAGAAGATGTTGTACAAATGAACTATCGTTTGGCTTGTAAGGATCAGTCGTTAAATAATTGTATAAAAATAGGTGACGACTCTAAAAAGGAGTTACAAGATATGATTCCGTGTAATTTAGTCAGTCAAGAAGTAGCTTACCAGAATCATGAAGAAAAGGCATTAAAAGAAACAATTTTAAGCAATGCATTGACAACTCTTAACGAAAGATCAAGAGACATTTTTATTAGCAGATATTTGTCTGAGAGTACTCAAACTTTGGACGAGCTTAGCAAAAAATATTGTGTTTCAAGAGAAAGAATAAGACAGTTGGCTGAGCAAGCGATGAGTAAGGTAAAACAACATATAAAATCAGAGAGTTTGAAACTTGGTTTACATGCGTAGTCTTTTCGTATTTCTAATATTTTTTTCAATAGGCACCTTTGCATCGGTTAGTAACGTACAACTGAACGAAAAATATAAAGATTGGTTTGTGTATACTGCATTGGAAGATGGTGAAAAAGTGTGTTACATTGTATCCTACCCTAAGAAAAAAAGTGAACATTATACAGCCGATCGCAAACCGTATGTAATGATCAGTTACGTTGATAAAAAAGCAGATGAGGTAAGCGTCACTTCTGGCTTTCAATATAATAAGGAGCCTGTAATTCTCAATATTGATAAAAAAGCTAAATATCAATTGCCGATAATACAGGGAAGTCTTGCGTGGTCAGATAATACAAAAACGGACCAAGATTTGATTCTAAGAATGAAGCAGGGATTATCAATGATAGTTAATGGAAAAGTAAAAACAGCAAATGTTGATGATACTTATTCCTTGCTTGGGTTTCAAAAAGCGTACCAAAAAATGCATGACTTATGCCATACAAAGTAAATTATTGATCACTAAAGTATAATATAGGCTGTTTTGTCTCTCAGACAAAAATATGGATATCACTTTACATAGAATATGAATATCATTTAAAATATATTTTTGAGAATTAATATGTCAGAAATTGCAGATGTAGGAATCAAAGAACAAAGTACTGTGTGTGAACAAATGCGTTTTAGTGTAAGTCGTGCAAGTCTTTTAAGCACGTTATCGAAAGTAAGTGGAGTGGTTGAAAGGCGCAACGCGATAGATGTTTTGGCATGTATAAATATCAAAGCACAGTATGGCAGCATAAAACTGAAGGCTACTGATCTTGATATTTCAGTATTTGCCTCACTTGCTGCAGATGTATCAACTGAAGGAGAAGTGAAAATCTCAGCACATACTTTATATGACATAGTGAAGAAGTTGCCAACTGATTTGGATGTCAATTTCGAAATGAATAATCAAGGAAAATTATTGATATCCTGTGGAAATGCAAATTTTTCTTTACCGAATGTAGTTTCAAATAACTTTCCTGTCCTTGAAGAAGATGGTCATCGATACAATTTCACTCTACTAAGTGCAGATTTGGTAGACTTATTGACTAAAACAAGGTTTGCTGTGTCGCTAGATGATACAAGGTATAATTTAAATGGGATATATATACATACAGATGAGCAATTTCTGTACTGCGTTGCAACTGATGGCCACCGTTTATCACGTATGAAGAGCCATAAGCCTAAAGATATCAACGGCGAATTTGGTGTGATCATTCCACGTAAAACTATCATGGAATTGTTGAAAGTATTGGGTGATTGTAATGAGGTTAATGTAAAACTTTCAGATAGAAAAATCAAATTCACATGCGGTGAGTATATTCTAATATCAAAATTGATAGATGGGACTTTTCCAGATTATAAAGCCGTTATCCCAACGTCTCAAGATAAACAAATGATTGTTGAGAGTAGTAAGCTTGCTAGTGTTATAGATCGAGTTTCTGTTGTTGTGTCCGATAAAATAAAATCCATTAAATTTTCATTGCAAAAGAATTTATTAACTCTACATTCAAACTCCCAAGAGTGTAGTGATGCAACTGAGTCTATAGAGGTGGATTACGATGGAGCTCTTGTAGAAGTAGGATTTAATTCTCGTTATTTGCTTGATGTTTTATCCTGTATAAAAAATAAGTGTAAATTTAGCTTGTCAGATGGTAATAGTGCTACAATTATCACTGATGAAGATGATTCAAGCGCACTATATATAGTGATGCCAATGAGAACTTAAGCTAGTAATCTATCTTTACTAAGTATAAGCCGTAAGGTGGTGCAGTTATTCCAGCGGCATTTCTTTTACATTGACTTAATATGTTTAGCATTTCTTGTGGATTAGTTCTGTTTTTTCCAAATTCAACTAAAGTGCCAACAATGATCCTCACTTGGTTATGTAAAAAGGAAATAGCAGATATTTTGATGTGTATATGACTTCCATTTTGTACTATATCAATATCATCGATTGTTCTGACCGGATTTGTAGCTTGACAATCTTTTGAGCGGAAGCTTGAAAGATCATGTTTTCCAAGCAGGTGTCTAGCAGCTTCACGCATGATGTTTACGTCAAGTGGGTTAAATACTTGCCACACATAACCGATTTCCAGAGCTGCAGGAGCGTAGCGATTAATTATTCTATATTCATAATATCTTTTTTTTGCTGAGAAGCGTGCATGAAATGCATCATCTGCAACTTCTGCACCAAGCACAACTATAGGAATCGCTTTTAAGTGATAGTTTATTCCATTTCTTATTCTGTAAAGCTCAAATTGCCTTTCCATATCAAAATGAGCAACTTGCCCTAAAGCATGAACCCCTGCGTCAGTTCTGCCACCACAATTCAAAGTGACTTTCTCACCGCTAAAATTAAATATAGCGTTTTCTATGGTCTCCTGAATTGAGTTAGCAGGGTGTTGTTGCTTCTGCCAACCAGAGAAACCACTACCATTGTATTCTATCGTTATTTTGTATCGCACTACAAAGTCTATCTATCTTAATATAATTTAGGTCACTAACGTTCTTCGTTATTAAAAAACCCTTGGCAGATTGTTCGCGTTCAATTACCATGGAGATTATACAAGTTAATAAATGATCCATGGCAAACAACCCAGAAGAAAGAAATAATGATAAGCAAAAAGCACTAGATAATGCAATAAGTCAAATTGAAAAAGCATTCGGTAAAGGTGCAATAATGAAGCTGAAGCAAAACCCTGTAGAAAAAATAGACACGATATCCACAGGGTCGATTGCACTTGATTCAGCTCTGGGTGTTGGGGGACTGCCAAAAGGACGTATAATTGAGATATTTGGCCCTGAGAGTTCTGGTAAAACCACCCTTGCTTTACATGTAATTGCTGAAGCACAGAAAAAAGGAGGATTATGTGCATTTATTGATGCGGAGCATGCGTTGGATGTTATATATGCTCGTAAACTTGGGGTGAATACCGATGATTTAGTGATTTCACAACCAGACACTGGAGAACAAGCGTTGCATATTGTTGAGTATTTAGTATGTTCTGGTGCAGTTGATGTAATAGTTATTGACTCTGTTGCAGCATTAACTCCAAAAGCTGAAATTGAAGGGGATATGGGCGATCAGCACATGGGATTGCAAGCAAGACTTCTAAGTCATGGGCTCAGGAAGCTAACCTCTGCAGTTTCAAAAGCAAACTGTATATTGATATTTATTAACCAAATTCGTATGAAAATAGGAGTAGTATATGGAAACCCTGAAACTACCACCGGTGGAAATGCGTTAAAATTCTATACTTCTATAAGACTTGATATAAGGAAAGTTGGTGCAATAAAGGATAAAGAGAATATCACGGGTAATGAAACGAGAGTTAAAGTTGTAAAAAATAAAGTTGCTCCTCCATTTAGAGAAGCAAAATTTGATATAATGTACAATGAAGGCATATCAAAACTTGGAGAAATAATAGATATAGGAGCAAAACTTGGTGTGCTTGAAAAGGCAGGTGCTTATTATTCATATAACAATACGCGTCTTGGGCAAGGAAGGGAAAATGTAAAAAATTACCTTAAGGCAAACAAAGAAATTGCATATGAAATAGAAACAAAAATCAGGGATTTATTTAAAAATCACGATGATTCTATCGCAATAGAAGAGGAACACGAACAACTTCTAGAAGAATCAGTATTCTAATTTAGATTAGGATGAAGTTTTAGTATCCATTCAGATGCATGTGAAACGCAGTGCTCCCTTTCTTGTTATCCCAGTGCTTGGCACTGGGATGGTTTTGTTGCATAGCACTTCATGTGGTGGTGGTTTACGACAAATTCATGTAACTATTTCAAATTTAGTTATGCCAATATCAGTAAATTTATTGAGCAATTAGCATTTTATTAGCAATTCTTTTTCTCGATTTATCTCAGATTTATTTTTGAAACTAAATCCAAATATTTGCTTTAATCTATAGAAAAATGCTTCAATGTAAGACCGTGTTCCATACTTAACTTTTTTCTTCCATTTTTTAATACCATATTCATAGTTCTCATCAACTATGTTTTTTAAAATTTTTTGAATTTAGTCTTATTACAACTCTTATTTATAGTTTTGTATTCTTATTCAATTGAAAAACGTATTTTTGGCAATAAAAACCCTAGTTCATTACAGAAAGAAATTTATATCAAACAACTACCACTGCTTAGATCTTATGATTAATGAATATGTGCTTTAAATTTGTGTGGCGCGCATATTCATTAACCTATTTTCTTATGCAGATTTTAAAAATTTGCGTTAATTGCTTCTTTAAGCCTTGCATTAGCAATCACTATAATTTTGCGCATTAGAGCTGTTATGACTACCATCTTCTTTTTACCTCTACCAATGAGAGCAGAATAAAAAGCACCAAGTGCAGATTTAGTCCTTGAAGCAGCCATCGCAGATGTAAAAAGCTTTTCACGAACGTTCCTTCTGCCACCACTTATTCTGCGATAACCAATAGCTTTACCACTTTCTTTTGGATGCGGGGCAACTCCAGCAAGACTAGCAACTTCTTGCCTGCTTAAGTAGCCAAGTTCTGGCATCAAGCATACAAAATCTTGTGATAACTTTTTACCTATTCCTGGTACTGTTCTTATGATTTTTTGGCGCTTTTTTAACTCTGGATTCTCATCGATAATTTTTTGTATGGCATCATTGAGCTCATCTATTTGACTGTTAAAAAAGTCAATAGTTTTTTGGCAACTTTCTTTTATATAGTCGTTTTCAGGTGCTTTCAGTCTACATTTCTCTTGAGCTCTTATTTGTGTAAGGTCATCACGACGTTGACAAAGTGCAGCTAAGGCTGTTTGTTCTTTTGACATAGGCACAAATAGAGATAGAGTACTATAACGCTCAAATCCATATTGAGCAAGGGCTCTTGCATCTGATTGATCAGACTTTGCTAAAATTCCATGAGATAAGGTAAAGCTTTTTACTTTGCGAGTATTAGCTCGATGTACAGCAACATTCTTATCAACCAGAAAGTGTGCTAAGCCAAGCTCATATTTTCCTGTATTTTCCAAAGTTACAAAAGAATTAGGTAGAATATTTGAAAAATTTTGAAACAATTGTTGCCAACCAGCAGCATTATTATCAAACTTGATAGTGTTCTTTTGGTTGTGAACTGCAGCAACATTTTTAAATTTTCCGATATCAATGCCAATAAAATTTTGATAAGATGTAATCATAATAACCTCGATTAGTTTTAGTTAATTTAAGATTGTAAACGGGTGCATATGTATGTCCCACACAACTATTCAAACGTATCGAGAGATAGGGCTAGTGTACCTTGAT